>NZLM01000064.1 GCA_002694245.1 Methanobacteriota archaeon | reverse complement strand
AACCCACACCCTCAAAGCAAATCAATACTACTGCTCTTACGACAGTGCTACCATCCTGCGACAGCATTCCTCTGAAGTGATGTATCCATCGAGGAGGGTGTTCAGAGCAATGACGAATGGTACATCGATACCCATGTCAATTGCTCTGTCTCTGAACATTCTTGCTGCTCTAACACCTTCTGCTACCATTACCATCTCCTCGAGAGCCTCTTCCAAACTCAAGCCGCTTCCAAGTTTCTCTCCCATTCGTCGGTTTCTTCCGTGTGGAGATGTTGCTGTAACGTAAAGGTCACCCAGTCCCGCTGGTCCAAATGCTACCTCTGCTCTTGCTCCTAGTTGTGGTAATAATAAGCATCCTTCTCTAAAACCTGCATTGAAAATTGCTGCTTTGAGATTATCTCCACCCAGTGTGCCGATTTTCTTCAAGCCATCAACTAGACCGCAAGCAAGCGCTACAACATTCTTGAAAGCGCCCCATAACTCTGCACCTGCAGGGTCAGATGCAGCATGCAGAATAAATGTCGGAGTTGTTAGGGTGCTTGCCAAATTTTCGGCGACTGAGACGTCTTCACTTGCCACCAAAGCAGTCGTCATTACACCTCCAGCAGCCTCCGGAGCGATTGTTGGTCCTGTCAAAACCGCAAGGGGATTGTGCATGTCATTGTCTGTAAGCATTTGATGAATCGCTTCACTAATCAATCTCTTTCCAGGAGCTAGTCCTTTTGCTAGATCTAGTAAGACATGTCCAGGTCTAAGATGTGGAATAATGTCTTCAACTACATTTAGGATAACCGAAGATGGGATTGCAAGAACTATGATTTCACTACCATCTAGTGCTTCTTCAACGTGCATGGTTGCTTCCAGGCCATTTAAAGAATGGTCTGGGAGATACTTGTTATTCATACCATCCATGGTGATTGATTCGTAGACTTCTTGCTCGATAGTCCAGCCTTTGACTTTGTGCCCTTCTAGGAGCCATAATCGTGCAATAGCACTCCCCCAGTTGCCCAAACCAAGCACAGCAATGTGAGCCATAAAGGAAATGTGCCAATCAATCCCCTTTAGGGGGTTTCGCTCGAACTTTACCAAAAATGCGTATTATTGGATGAATCGAATATTTTCGTGGTATCATTCTTGTACCCATTGTGGGTATTTTGTCATACAAATTTTGAACTCTTCGCTAGAAAGACATTCATCTAGCCACTTGTGAACATTATTCCAGTCTTGGGAATCAAACCAACCCCTATCGTGATTTGCAAACTGTCTGATGAAGGGGAAGATTGCATCACTAAGATTACCATTTGGGATTTCTTCGTTCAAGTCTTGAATAAATTTGGACGCTTTCTCACGGTGTTCAATGTGGTCTACGTCTTCATAGCGGTTGGGGTATTTGTAGCGATCAAGGTGAAACTTGAATTCATTATCGTTTCTGTTTACCCATTCTCTTTCTTCAGGAGTCAACTTCCATGACTGAACATATTCCATGATTTCTAAACTCTCTTCAATAACCGTACCATCAGTCAGAAGCATGACTGGTACAGTTCCTTTAGGTGATATTTCCATCATGTGTGTAGGACGGTCTCGGAGTACGACCTCACGGTGTTCGACTTGGAAACCAGTTCTTACTATAGCCATTCTAGCACGCATAGCATAGGGGCAACGTCTGAATGAGTAGAGAATTGGTAGCGACACGTGATCGACTCCTAATCAGAATAGGTCGTCATCATCCTCTTCAATAGCGAATAGGTCATCGTTAGTGTCTTCTTTTGCCGCAGCTTTCTTTGCCGGGGTTTTCTTTGGCTTTTCAGTCGCCTTTTCTTCTTTCTTTGCTTCAGGAGCTTGGGATGCAGCTAAAGCATCTTTTGCTCTTGCAGCAGCGATTTCCGCCTCTCTTGCAGCCATCTCTTCTGGAGAAATATTTGCTTGTGCAGCAAGTGCTTTTCTTCTATCTTCACGAGCCTTTCTTTCGAGTTGCCGGTGTCTTGCCCTGTCGATATTTTGTGCCATGTACATTGCATCGTGTTCCAATAGAGGCGAGTCTGAAATCAGAGTCATGTCCAACCATGCACCCTCCTCAATTATGAACTCAGCAAGCGGCTCGAAATTCAAGTCAGATTTTTTGATTTGTGTGTAATGCATTGCATTACCCATTCGATGCTCAACACCGGAGAAGTGGCAATAGAATTCTTTGGTTCCAATAGTTTCTCTAACTTGATCGAATAATTCTCCGTAGTCTTCAGATGTTCTGAGTCTACCATGGCCTCTAGCATGTATGTGTGCGAGGTTTAGCACAGGGATTGTACCTTCAACATGGTTAACAACTTCCAAAACTTCCTCGAGGCTTCCCCATAATTCTTGACGCCCACTCGTTTCCACACCAATTTTTGAAGGCGTGCCCTCTTTTAGCCAAGGGAAAACAGGGTACAGATCTTCATCATCATTCCATATTTCACGGATTCGTTCAACAATTCCTTTGAACACTGTCGCGACCTGTTCGTTTGCCTCTTGCCCTCTATTCATTTCGCCGTAATGGCCGGCGTGGAGTGTTATGTGTCTAGCATTGATTGTTTTTGCAGCTTGTAGAGCCGCCTCAACCTTAGCAAGGCTTCTATTTCTTTGTAACCTGTTGCCCAATAGTTCGGAATAGTATGGTCCGTGAATATTCATCTCAAACCCTGTTTTGTTGGCTAGAACACCTGCTTGCCAGTATTGTTCGAAGTGCTGCGGCGCAACCATCCTTACGGTTTGGACTTCCATTGTCTCCAATCCTAGAGATATAATGTCGTCCATACCTTCGACAATAGTACGTCCTTTACAAGACAGAGGAACCCCTGCTGGACCTAGTTTTACCGGCATAACCCACTCCCCGCAGGATAGGCCGAAGGGCTGGTATATGTTAACCCCTTTCCGTAAATCGTCGAAAAATAGCCGTATTTTTGGAAGGGTTGGTTTCATTTGCAATTACTATTTGGCCGAACCATGGAGCCACATGTTCAAGCGGCAGTTGATGCCTTTCGGGCCGGAAATCCAGTTTGTCTCTTTGACGCTGAAAACCGAGAGGGAGAGACTGACCTATTGTTCCCTGGACAGTGTGCTGAGCCAGCGACTATGCGTCAGTTGAGATTCGATTGTGGAGGATTACTATTTTTAGCGATTGGACACGAGGTAGGTGAAAGATTTTCCTTACCCTATTTGCAAGATTTACACATGGATGAAAGATTGATGCAAGACCATCCTGTTCTAAGAGAATTACAAACAGACGACCTGCAGTACGACACTAGAAGTGCATTTACTCTATCTTTGAATCACCGAGATACCTTTACAGGAATCACAGATAGAGATAGAGCCCTAACAACCAGAAGGTTTGCCGAATTGTATTCAGAGTTGTCAGAGAGTGACAACGCTATGGAATTGCTTGGGAAAGAATTCCGTACACCCGGTCACATACCGGTATGTAGAGAGGCTGAAGGAGGGCTATCACGAAGGCAAGGGCACACAGAATTGGCGGTTGGACTTGCAAGACTCTCTGGGATGGTACCGGTAGTTATCGGTGCAGAGATGCTGCAGGCTGATGGTGATCTAGCCCTTCCGGTTGACGATGCTAGACAGTGGGCTCTTGAGAGAGGAATTCCTTTCCTAACCGGTGAAGAATTAATTTCAGCTCTTGGGATTTAATCGGCAGTGATGAGGTGATTTTGTGACTAGAGTTATGGCAGTCGGTGTTTTTGACCTACTACATGCTGGTCATCTACACTACATGGAGCAAGCAAAGTCATTGGGAGAATATCTAGTGGTTGTCGTTGCTCATGACGATACTGTTAGAAAAAGGAAACACGAACCCGTAACAGGTCAAGATTTGCGCAGAAGAATGGTTGAAGGTCTCAAGCCAGTGGATGAGGCTGTAATAGGAAATCCTCCTGATGTACCAATCTTTGATATTCTTCCTGCTGTTAAACCAGATATTATTGCCTTGGGCTATGACCAAGAACACGCAGAGGAGAGAATAAGAAAGTCTCTGGAAGACAGAAATTTGGGTCACATAAAAGTGGTCCGAGTTGAGGGTCTTTCTGATGATTTAGATGGTACACGTAAGATAATTGCCAGGATCTTAGAATTATCCTCCACAAGAAAATCTCAGTAGGTTGTAATTATGTTCACAGGAATCGTTGCTGGTACTGGAAATATAACCTCAATATCTGGAAAAGATGTCATTAGAATTGACATCGATTTTTGTAATGTTACCACCGATAAACTGGAGATAGGCGCTTCGGTTTCTGTAGACGGAGTGTGCCTGACGGTGGTTGAGATTAATTCACCAATAATCTCTTTTGATGTGATACCTGAAACCCTCAAATTAACTACTCTAGGCAGTAAAGATGTTTCAAGTATGGTTAATCTTGAACGCTCTCTCAAAATGGGCGACGAGTTGGGTGGTCACCTTTTGTCTGGGCACATAATGGGAATGGGAGAGATAACCACCAGAAATGAGGGTGACGACTTTTTGGATTTAATTATAAAACCACCTAAAAAAATAAACAAGTACATTCAAGAAAAAGGATACTTAGCCATTGATGGAATATCACTGACCGTTGGTGAAGTTTCTGAGGAAGGTTTCAACCTACATCTCATACCAGAGACGCTTGCAATCACAACAATTGGAACAAAGAACGTTGGCGAGAGGGTCAATATTGAAGTTGATTCAATGACTCAAACCATAGTTACAACCGTTGAAAGAATACTGGAGGGTAGATGATGACAAAAATTGCAATAGTATGTGGAAGCTATCACAAAGAAGAGATAGAGAGGATGCTTGATTACTCAAAAGATCAAGCCAGCATTGAGAAATTGGAAATCACTGATGTGGTCTGGGTTCCCGGTGCAATGGAAGTACCTCTGGCATTGTCCCGCCTAATTACTCGCAATGATATCGATGGGGCAGCGTGCCTAGGAATTATCGAAAAAGGTAGCACTCAGCACGGTCTAGCGATGGGGCAGGCTGTAATGCAGAAGATAATCGAATTACAACTTGAAACTGGCAAGCCGATCGGATTAGGCATTATTGGTCCCGGTGCTGAACCTGAGCATATCGAGCCTCGATTGGAACCTCATGCAAGGGCTGCTGTGTCAGCCATTTCAACAATGCTCTGATCCTTCTCTCGCTTCAGAAGTAAGTACCACACGCCTGCAAGGGCAATTACCTGTGGGAAAAAGAACCACCAAGTACTCCAACGCACTCCATCGAACATTAAGTCACTGAATGGATGCAAGAATGGTGTTGGGAAGAATTGAATCGTGTGTCCAGGTATGTCAATAAGTATGTGGAAAAACCACGGTAAGACGAAAATCCAAGCCATGTAAGCCGGCCGTTCATGCCCCCTTGATTTTAAGAAATAATAAGCACAGCAATAAAGAAACGCTACTATGGTAAGTGAGTGAGTCCATTGATAAATCTCCCAGGCAAAGGGCATGTCGGATGTAACAGAGTTTTCGTCAGGGCGTTCCGCTCTGATTTCACCGTTGAGCATTCTATTAATCGAAGCAGGAACAAATGCCAAAAGATCGGGCAATACTCCCATCGGACCACTAATCTTCCATGAGATTTTTTTCCGGGTCAATGCCATACCCCACAACCAGTGTGAAAACACATCCATGTACCACCCCAGCCAACAACAACACAATAATTTTGAGAGAAAATGTTCAAGGATGTTATTGCCTTGGAGAAGAGTATGAGCAGCGAGATTAGGAATGTGATTATTATCGGAAGTGGGCCTGCAGGTTATACTGCTGGGCTGTACACCTCTCGTGCTATGCTGGAACCGCTGATGTTTGCAGGTTACATGTCTGGAGGTCAGTTGATGCTTACTAGCGATGTAGAGAACTTTCCTGGCTACCCTNANGGTATTGCTGGTCCAGAGATGATGATGCATCTNAGGGAGCAAGCGGAAAGATTCGGTCTTGAGGTCCAAGATAGAAACGTAGAGCGCGTTGATTTTAGCGAAAGGCCGTTCAAGGTTTATTCTGAGGGCGAGGAATATTTGACTCACTCAGTGATTGTTTCAACTGGGGCTGAATCGATATGGCTAGGCGCAGAGGGAGAAGAGGAACAAAAGGGAAGAGGAATTTCTACCTGTGCAACCTGTGATGGCGCTTTCTTCAAGGAACAAGAAATTCTTGTTGTCGGAGGAGGCGATTCAGCGATGGAGGAAGCGACCTTCCTTACCAGATTTGCATCCAAGGTAACGCTCGTTCATCGNAGAGATGTTTTCAAAGCCTCTCAAGTGATGTATGATAGAGCNGCAAATCATGATAAAATAGAGATCCGGACATTCAGACAGGTCAAAAAGTGGTTGTCTGACGATGCGGGTCTCACAGGGGCAGTACTAGAAGACCCAAGAGATGGCTCTACTGAAGAAATTGCAGTCACTGGAGCATTCATAGCTATTGGCCATACTCCAATTACAGGTTTCTTAGAGGNNCAGTTAGAAACCGACGATGAAGGCTATCTGATTCACAAAGAGCACACAATGACCAGTATACCTGGCGTATTCGCTGCGGGTGATGTTGTTGACACCAGATACAAGCAAGCAATTACAGCAGCAGGATTAGGTTGTCAAGCAGCAATAGATTGTGAAAGATGGCTCGAAGAAAATGTTCATTGAGGNCTTTCAATGGTAAATCTCGAGCGCCATTCGCGGCATATATTATTGCCACAAATTGGTGCTGAGGGTCAAAAGAAATTATCTGAGGCTAGAATNCTATGCGTNGGAGCAGGAGGCTTGGGCTCGCCAGTAATACAATACCTAGCAGCTGCAGGTATAGGTCACCTCACAATAATCGACGACGATGATGTAGAAATTTCTAATTTACAGCGNCAAACAATTCACAGAACGGGNGATGTTGGAACNTCAAAGTCTGAGTCTGCAAAAAGATTCGTTAACGATTTAGATCCAAATGTCTCTGTGACTGCCCTNTATTCACGCCTTACATCTGAAAATATTCTANAAGTGTTTGAAAATCATGACCTAGTTATNGATGGAACAGATAACATTGCAACTAGGTACTTAATCGATGATTCANCTAAAAAAATCCAAATTCCGTGGATTTATGGCTCTGTCTATAGATTTGAAGGTCAGGTTTCAGTATTCAACTATTCCAATGGCCCNTGTTACAGAGATCTGTTTCCTGACCCTCCTCCCCAACACTTGTTACCTACTTGTGCTGAAGCAGGAGTTTTCGGCGTTCTTCCAGGNATAATTGGGGGTTTTCAAGTAAGTGAAGCAATCAAGGTAATCACTGGATGTGGTGATGTATTATCNGGAAAATTGCTTGTGTATGACACACTNACAAATACGCAGAAAATTTTGAAATTTGGTAAAATTCAGGATGAACAAATTCAAGAACCAAGTGCCTCTAAACAAAATCTGATGTTTTCCAGTATAGACGCAGGGCAAGCAATTGCGAAGATGTCTGAAGGCTGGGAACCATATTTCATTGATGTTAGATCTCAAGAAGAATGGCAACAAGCAAGAATAGCNAAGGCAGAGTATCTCTGCCCACATACCGAAATTTTGTCCCACATCTCCTCAATTCCAGATAATCGCGACGTGCTCGTTCAGTGCAGATCTGGAATGAGGTCTGAGNTGGCNATTATGCATCTTATTCAAGCCGGAATTGATAGTAGTCGACTCTACAATCTAGCCGATGGGATTATTGGTTGGGCTGAGCGAGACCCTGAAGGAATAATTTACGGCTGATGAAGTATAAATTGGGTCAACATTCAAGTTACTTCGATTAAACCAACGACCGTGCCGAAACTTATCGTAGCCGACGAAAACGAAGGTCGGCGTAACTTATTGGCTGGAACTCTAGAGAGGGCTGGCTATGACGTAACACGAGCTGGCACGCTTAGACAAGCGGAAGGAACGGCACTGGCAACTATGCCAGAAGTTGTACTAATCGATGGTGAATGGAACGCAGGGGATGCTATTGATGCATCTCAGAGGTTAATGACAGANCCTGAGTTTGCCTTCAAGTGTAGAATTGTTGTATTGTCTAGAAATAGCGCCGANGACTATCTCCAATCGGCAGCCAGAGCAGGAATAAGCGAGGTGATATCAAAACCAGTAGATATGAATCACCTTCTTTCTCAATTGGANAAGCANTCTAAGAAACAATTCGTTCCTCCTCCAGCAGAAGTTTCTCAAGCCACGGGTACAGATAGGAGCGGTAGTTTCGATGTTTCAATGGTAATGAGTGATGGCAAGTGGGCGCTTCCGATGTTGAAGGGTATTGTCACACCAGAAAAAATCAATGTCGAATTTGTAAATGAGATACTAATGCAATTAGGAGAAGAGGGTATTGATGTTGATGAAGGGCTTGACCCATCGCTAATGTCTAACATGCTTAGGGTTGCACTAAACAACATAGTTGGCGATATAGATACCCAGCAACAAACTGAATCCNAGAAGCCTTTGGGAGCAAATTTACCAGGAAAGAAAAAATCCTCAAAACTTGGTGCGGGAGGTNCTTCAAAGAAAGTAGCAGGAGGGACTATGGAAGATATTTTGCAAAACCAAGCTGACGGTATTGCTGAAGACATAGAATCCGTGATGGACAAGATATTGGATGAAAAACCTGATTTGGTAGCTATAATTCCCGACAGCAATCAAATTGTAATCGACCCTGCTGTGCTAAAATTCACAAAATTAGTTGTTGAGTCTGCTCACGAATTAATGTGGGACATTGGGAAACCAGGCAATGTATCAGATCTTACTTTACGAACTCGAATTGAAGACATCACAGAAATGCTAGCAGATGTTATTTCTTCTTTGCCCGAGGGGGATGAAGAAGAATGAGAGATAGCGACAAAAAATGGGCATTCTGGGCATTATCTGCTGCTTTTTTGGTAGATTTTCTCGGATATGCATTCATTGTTCCAATCCTTCCTTCTTGGAGGGAGCAGTTCGCTCTTTCCAATACCGAGGCGACTGCCTTAGTTTCATTATGGGCAGTTCCTTTGTTTTTTTTAGGACCCAAAACAGGCAGGTTAACCGACAAATTAGGAGCCGGTAAGACAATTTTATTCTCTCTTATTTGCTTGAGCATCGCAGCACTATTGTATCTTGCCGCAATGGAAGTTGAATTCATTGATGGGTTCATCGTGTTATCTATTGCAAGGCTGATTCATGGTGCATCAGGAGCAGCGATACTCACCGCTGGTTTTGCCGCAGCAAGCGATATTTGGCCAACAAATTTTGGTGAAATTTCAGGTAAACTAATCGCAATGGCCACAATTGGTGGGTTACTAGGTCCGGTTATTGGTGGAGTGACTTACACTTTAGGTCCCGAATATGCTTTTATTGGTCTTTCAGTAATCACAGCGGCAATCATTCCTCTTGTATACGTCACAACAAAGGAATTAGGATCTGGTGGAGAACCTGCACAGGGATCTGTGCCTCTAAGGGTATTCATACAGAACCCGGTTTTGTTTAGAATTGGTCTATTGGTTATGATGACAACACTGGCAACGGGAGCATTGGAAGCAGGTGTACCACTCTTCTTGAAAGATAACCTCGGTCTAAATTCAGCCTGGATTGGTGCGGTGTTGTTGGTAATGGTAGTTGCTCAAGGTGCAGGAGGGTGGATTTGGGGTCGATTAGTCGATAAAAATGGTCCAGTTAAGTACATGACATTTGGCTGGTACTTGGTAACTGCAGCAATGTTAGCAGCTGGTTATGTCGCTCACACAATAAGTGATGCTGTTATGGCAGCGTATGCTATTATCGTAATACTTGGTATTTTCCAATTTGCCATATCTGCGGCTCAGGTACCAATGCTCCCCATGGTCGATACAGCAACTTCACAGGTTTATGGAAAGGGCGGAGCAGGTCTTGCATTCGGTGCTTTTGGAACTGCTTGGGCAGCAGGAACAATAGTTGGACCGATGGTAATTGGTCCTGTATTTGATTACACAAATTCATGGGGAATTACTCTCGGAATTTTAGCAATACCTATGTTCATTGGATTGCAAATTACTTTGCGAAACAAGGAACTTCTCGCTGAATGCTACAATGCAGAGATGTCAAAGCGCTTCGAATTGGAGTAATTTTTGAATGGCATGGCTGATAAGAAGGGTCCTTCTCCCGTAACTTGGTTAGGACCATGAGTCAAGGACAATTACCGCCTATTCGTGGTTCAAACTGGAGCCCAGAAAATCCTCTTGAATTCAATAACCCGCTTCCTTCAGGTGCAGCAAAATCTGAAATTTTGCGATTTACCGCTGAAAGGCACGATGGCCACTTGCAGCTAGTGGCTGCTGTTTGGGACTTTGTACATAGGGATGAGGCGTCCTATGATGGCGAAGAATGGCATGATTTCTCGCAAAGATTTGTTGACGCTCTTCGTCAAGGATTAACTGGCAGACTGAAAGTCAAAGGGCTTACTGATGGAGAAATAATTCCCAGAAGAGATACTGAACTACACCTAGAAAGGAGATCAAGCCGTTTTCTTATCGATATTACACTATGTCTCAGAAGACTTGCTCACTACATGGCAGTGAACAATGAAATGAGGTTTGAATGGCAAAGAATGATGACTAGAACCAGAAATTTGGATACTCACCTCAAGGAAATTTTTGCGGAAGGCATGGATACTCCAGACGGTGATAAATTTGGAGGAAAGGGCTTCCGTTCCACTTGGCAGGAAGCGTGCGTAGCAGTTGCTACCGCACTAGAAAGAAGCCAGGAAAACAAACCTGGTCAGGAGTATAAAGGAGATTATGTCGCTCCAATGATACGTGATATTGGTCTATGTATGGCTATGGGGGATACCCCTGCTGACATAATGACTGCCCAAATGGGTAAAGTTGACTCGATAATGAATGGAGGAATCGAAGGAGCAGGTGGAAGGGACCTACATGTTGGCTGTTTTCATCGTGGTGTTCTTCCACCTACCGCACCTTTACCAATAGCCAGTGTAACGATGACAGGAATGGCTTTGTCATCAATGAAAAAAGGAGAAAAGAGGTTTCATGTGGCCTGTATAGGCGAGGGTTCCTCCTCATCAGGAGAATGGTGGGAAGCCCTAAATTTCGCAGGTACTAGAGGGCTACCAATCACTTACATTCTTCAGAATAATCAGATTGCTCTTGATACACCTCCAATCAACCAATCAAATGTTGAGTTGTGGGCTGATAAAGCAGTTTCAATGGGTATGCCATCATGGACTATAGATGGTTCAGACCCAGCCTCATGGCACTCATCAGTAGCTTGTGCTAGAGAATTTACTCTAGCAGGAGGCAGTCCTACATTGATTCACGTCGAGACCATGCGTGGTTGTGGGCACGCTCACCATCATGACGACCTCTATCTTGGTGCACCCTCTGGAACACCTCCCGGATATGTGGACAGAGAGTTACTAGATTATTGGGAAAAGAAAGATCCTATTCCCACGCATAGAGAATTATTAATTTCCTTGGGTGTAAAAGAAGCCGATATTGATTCTATGGAAATAGAGGAAGAATCTCTTGTAAATAGCGCTAGAGAGCACGTAGAAAAAATGGAATGGGCAAGGCCAGAAACAGTCACAAAAGGGGTGACTTCTCTTCATGATGCCGATACTCATCAAGATCACTTAATCCGACTTTCTGGAGAATCCATATTGCATGAAAGCAGTCCAGTACTAGAAGTCGGCAAATGCTTACTAAATTACGCTGAATCAGGAGGATGGACATACTCTCGTGCAATCCAGCAAGCGATGTGTGATATTGCAGAGCATTATGGTGATTCAACAATCTTCATGGGAGAAGACATGGAAGTCGCTGGTGCGTTTGGAATGAATATACCACTAAAGGCAAACGGGCATCAAGATAAATTACTCGATATGCCACTTTGTGAAGCTGTGATAATCCACTCAGCGACTGGAGCTGCATTAGCCGGGATGAGGCCGATGGCTGAGATCCAATTTGGTGGTTTTGCAGCACTTGCACACAATGCACTACTGAACAATGCAGCAATGCTCCGCTGGAGATGGGGAGCAAGTGTGCCAATGACTGTCAGAATTCCTTTGGGCGCCAGAACTCGGAGTGGACCATTCCATGCAAATATGATCGAATCATGGTATGCAAACGATCCAGGATTGGTCGTAGTCGCTCCTGGCACTCCACAAGACGCATACGATTTGTTGATGGAATCAGCAGCTCTTGACGATCCTGTGTTATTTTTGGAGCATATTGGATTGTATGGCTTAAGAGGTGGCATGACTGGATGGGGACAAAACATCAACCAAAAGGTCGACACAGAACCCGTGAAGGGGGCGATAAATTCTGGAACAAGACTCAAAATTGGTAAAGCTGGTGTTGTAAGAGGTGGCAGAGACGTCACATTAGTTACATGGGGTGCAATGCTTCACGTAGCAAAACAAGCGGCTGATGAACTAGCAAAAGATGGTATTGAAGTAGAAATAATAGATGTTAGAACTCTGATTCCATTTGATGCTAAAACCTGTGTGGAAAGCGTTTCAAGAACAGGTAGGCTAGTGATTTTACAAGAAGGGCAGTGGTTTGGTGGAATCGCTCACTCGATGCAGTCTAGAATTATGGAAGAAGCATTCTATGCTCTAGAATCTCCACCTCTTGTCATTGGTGCACTAGATACTCCTGTGCCCTTTGCTCCTCCTTTAGAGAATCACACAGTTCCTAGCGTAGACCATGTCATCAAGGCTCTTCGTCAAGTGGTCCAGGGATGAAGTTTGAAAGCACTGCACCAACGACTGGTGCAACGGTATATAGAATTAAATTTCCGGCGTCTGTTACTATATTTGGCCCAAGTGATCTCGCAGGATTCATACTTGCCCCAGTGTACTTTCCAAATATGAACGCCAGTAATGCTACCATCGAACCCACGCCTAATGCGAGGTAAAGCAACGATGCTTTTCTTCTAACCAAAACATGTATCGAATACATCAGTAGAAGAGTTATTGAAATTTCAATAATCCAACTATTTGTTGTTGAGACCTTGGGAATAGTTTCCCCTGAAACAACTATCATTGCTGCAAACCATGCTCCAATACATTGCGAGATTATGTATCCCGGTAATGCCTTTGTCTCCAAATCTCCATTGGCTGCAAACGCAATAGAGACTGCGGGATTTATGTGCGCCCCAGATATTGGCTGAAATATCATAATGGCCAAAAAAACGGCTAGGCCAAAACTCAAACTCACCAATATAGGAGACCAACCCATAGCAATAGAACCACAACCAATGAAAACCATCAGGAATGTACCGCTAAATTCAGCCACGTAGCGGGTCCACATATCACTAATACACTTCAACAAAGCCAACTAAATTTTCTATATATTCAGGAAGCATCAAAGAGGAGTGTTTTGTGTCATTGGATATGGGAGATGAGCCTACTCAACAAGGTATAACCTCCTTGTTACAGTGGAATGCGCTATTGATTTCCTTTGCACTTTTCCTCACACTAATCGTTCTTGGAACAATTACGGCAAAGAACGACTGGACAAATATTGGGATCCTTATCGTTTTGATTATTATCGCTCTAGCTCTACTGATTACATCAGCCGACTTTTTCGTTGAAGGTGCAAAAGGTCTTGCAAGAAGAGTTGGTATGGCTGAGGTTGTTATTGGGTTGACAATAGTTAGTATCGGGACCTCACTACCTGAGATATTAGTCACTGCAACCGCTTCTGCATCGTCTGGTAGTGACCCTGCGTTGATGGATTTAGCCGTTGGAAATATTTACGGGTCAGTTCTAGTGCAAATTACTCTCGTACTTGGGATAGTTGTATCTTTCAAACCTCTTGAGATTAGGCCGGCGTGGTTGAGGAGGGACGGTCTGCTAATGCTATTCTCAATTGTCACACTGACTGCCCTATTGTGGGAAGGTGGAGGTCTAAGCCGAATTGAAGGTGGAATCCTTTGCCTGATTTACATGCTATATCTAACCTGGTTGCTCAATGATACGGAAAAGATTAGAGAGGATGAAAAGCAGATAGTTAATGAAATTAAAACCACAGAATTTTCTTGGACTGGAACTGCATACTTCACAATGGTTGTAATTGGTTTATCATTAGCGGTTTATTCTGCTAATGAACTAGTTGAGTATGCTGCAATGATAGCATACAAGCTAGACGTACCTCACGCTATTGTGGGATCGACCATGTCCGGTTTGGGTACATCTCTACCCGAACTTACTGTAGCGATGGTTGCTGTTAGGAAGAGTCAAGGAGTTGCGATTGGAACACTCATAGGTTCAAACATTACCGACCCNCTCCTATCTATTGGAATAGCGGCGTTGATTTCTCCGATTTCGCTTACAGACGCATCTTATGATTTGACTATGTATCTAATAATACCNGCAACAATCTTGGGAGCATCTCTGTGTCTAGCTATGATGTGGACAGGATTTACATTCAGTCGAATTGAAGGAGGCATACTAATTTCNTTCTATGCCATCTTCCTGNTTTTGATAGAATTACAAAGGCAAGGTTATCTGACTTTTTGAGTTTGATAGNACTGCTTATGCCTCATGGCTATGTGGGAGTTNCATGGTCGACTTCCAATTGGATGAGATGCAAGAAATGCTCAAAGANCTCGCTCANGAGTTTGCGGTCGAAGAAATNCGCCCAAATGCAGAGCATTGGGATTTGAATTCTGAGTATCCAAAAGATGCGATTAATGCTGCACATGAAATGGGCTTGCTNAATCTACACATTTCTGAAGAATACGGAGGTCCCGGCTTGGGCATNATGGAAGAAGTAATTGTAAACGAAGAGTTAGCATGGGGTGACCCTGGATTTGCTACTGCTGCCTATGCAACAAGCCTAGCCTGNGCTCCTGTNATTACTGGAGCNACNCATGANCAGAAGGACAAGTATCTGCGAATGGTTGCAGAAGANGGTGCNNTAGCATCTTANGCAGTCACTGAACCAGGAGCTGGTTCTGATGTTGCNGCGTGCAAAACAAGTGCAGTAAAAGATGGAGATGAGTACGTGATAAACGGCTCGAAAATGTGGATTACAGGCGCTGGCTATGCCGATTGGTTCTTNGTTTTAGCAAAAACTGACTTAGATGCNGGCTATAANGGAATGTCCGGCTTTATCGTTGAATCAAACACTCCAGGACTTACNTTAGGAAAGAAAGAAAACAACATGGGTCAGCGNTGTTCAGATACTAGATCAATATCGTTTGATGACATGCGAATTCCCGCTGAGAACTTAGTTGGTGGCTCAGAATCTGGTGGTTGGATGAATGCTATGAAGGCGTTTGACATGTCTCGACCAAATATTGCTGCACATGCAACAGGATTAGCGAGGGCAGCNTACGAGCATGCATTACAATACTCAAGCGAAAGACAAACATTCGGCAAGCCTCTTCATCGTCATCAGGCAATTCAATTCATTTTAGCAGATATGAAGACAAAAATCGAGGCATCCAGATTGCTGACATGGAAATCTGCTGCTGATGGGGATGCGGGAGTTCGTAATACAGAATCGGCAGCCCATGCAAAGAGATTCTCATCTGATGTAGCTATGGAAATNGCAACAGACGCTGTACAAGTATACGGTGGTTATGGATATTCTGAAGAATACCCAGTNGCAAGACTAATGCGCGGGGCTAAAGTTATGCAAATCTATGAAGGAAGCAGCCAAGTTCAGAGGATGATTATTGGCCGTGAGATAACCAAAGGCTTGTGATTTAATGTCTAAAGCCGTNCCGGCTATTATCTTAGCAGCAGGAGCATCAACTCGCTTAGGTCAACCTAAGGCNCTGGTAAAATGGCAGGACGAAACATTAATNCATAGAGCAGTTAGAATGCTTAAATCAAGTAACTGCTCTCCAATCATCATNGTTACCAGAGCAGAATTACAGGTCGATTTAATGCTGGAGTGCGGGGATGCCACGATCGTTGTGAATCGGACTCCTGAAACCGGTAGAACAGGGTCATTACAGGTAGGAATTCTTTCCCTGATATCAGACTTAGGTAGAACACCAAGACGAATATTGATGGTTCCTGTAGATAGGTGTGGATGGAATGAATTAACCGTTTCAANTCTTCTAAAATGCGAAAAAAACACATCCCCAAAGCCAAGTGGGCATCCCTTACTATTGNTTGAAGTTGNAAAAATTTTGACACTAGAGCCAAATGACTCTCTGAGAGATAGCATACAAATCGCTAAAATAGATGCCCCAGGAGTTCATCTCAACATAGACACGCCTGAAGATCTGGAGAGACTAAAATGACTGCAAGGACCATGCAATGGGCTCTTAATGAGCTGAGTAAAAATCGCAAAGTTGCGATTGCTAGCGTGGTTTCAACCTCAGGCTCCGTNCCCGGTAAAGAAGGAGCAAGGCTAGCATTGACTTCAACNGAAGTTAATGGCACAGTTGGCGGTGCAGGACTTGAAATGAAGGTTATCAAAAAATTGAGACAAATGATTGATAGCGCCACTAAACCATGTGGTGAAATAATCACTTATGGTCTAAATAAAGGGGCTAAGGGCTATGAAGTACAGCCCCTGGATAGTTTATGCGGCGGCCGTGTTAGTGTCGCTTTGGAGGTTATGATTCCTATGCCACACATACTGCTGATGGGAGGAGGTCACTGCGCAAAAGCGATTGCAGATGCATGCAAGCCTTTGGATTGGAATTTTTCTGTACAAGATTCTCGAGCAGAATACGCAACTCTCGATGGAGCAAAAGAAACCCACCACTCATGCCCAAGCGATTTTCTTGCTCAGGAGAGTCAAGAGACGCTCTCAAGGTTCAGCGATATCTTGCTGCTAGGACATGACTGGAAGGAAGATGAGGAACGTTTGATAGGTTTGTTAAAACTACAATACCAAGGAAGGCTAGGGGTTATAGGGTCTAAGTCAAAGTGGAACGCTTTTACAAAAATAGCCTTAGAATCAGGGATTAGCAGTGAAACGCTTTCCTCAGTAAATTGTCCAATAGGGTTGGATATTGGTGCTGAGAGTCCAGAGGAGATCGCCATTGCAGTTTTAGCAGAAATACTCGCTTCTCACAAAGGGATTAGTCAATGAATAATGTGTCTCTGTAGTGTCTTAATTCCTCGATAGATTCGATAATGTCATCCAGAGCGCGATGTGCTTCTTTTTTCCTATACCTAGACCTATTTGGGTACCATCGATTTGCTAATTCTTTTATTGTTGAGACATCAACAATTCTGTAATGAAGAAGTTCTAGAACTTCTGGCATTTCTTTTGCTAGAAACACCCTATCGTTGTGAACAGAGTTACCACATAGTGGGGCTTTTCCAACATCGATATGCTGTTTAAGGAAGTTACAGGTTTGTTCTATTGCCTCCTCCAGGCTAACACCTTCATTTTTTACTCTGTCAACCAGTCCTGATTTTGTGTGATGAGTTGTATTCCACTCATCCATATTTTCAAGAAGAGAATCGTCTACTTTGATCGCTAGGTTTGGACCTTGAGCGATTATATTCAATTCTGCATCGGTTACAATTGTTGCAATTTCAATAATTGATTCATTGTTGATATCTAGGCCGGTCATCTCAAGGTCAATCCACACCATTTCCTTGGCCATGTTTCACCCTAGAGGTCACTAGGTTTGATTTTGGCGATATTAAATCGGCACGAAATCAATCTTAACATTACCATTTGGTGCGATTGAAACAACCGGTTTGAATCCTTCATGCGGCGTTGCTGCCAGCGATGATTGTATAGCGTTAGCAATTGCAGGATCTAGAAGTAACTCGTAATTGCTTGTAGAAGGAGATGGTTGACTGAGTTTAGCTTCCTTCATCTTCTTTTCTTTTACAGCAGCAGCGAAGTTAAGAATGTCATCATCCACCTCTTCCTCGAATTCATCTAAGTCAGCGTCGGATAGCACAGGTTTTGGAATGACTTTAGAGGCCTTTTTGTCTTCTTTTACGACTGTGATATCTTCCTCTTCTTCCTCATCTTCATCAAAATCTCCCGATTCTAATACTGGAGTGGGAATACCCTGAATCTGACTTTTTGGCTTCATTACACTATCACTCGCTTGGTTAGCCATGATTACGGATTGCTCATCAAATACGGTTGAAACCTCTCCCATTCTCGAAAGATAAGCAAAGCCGTAACCCATTGCAGCAACTCCAATGAACATGATAGTAATGTACATGTAAAGGTCGGTATCGAATTCAAGTGCTAACATCAAAATTGAGAATAATGAACCGAATACTCCTATTCCACGTCTCCAAACAGCATCTGTATCTTCTCTGAATCCTTGGATAGCAATACCTGTCAGGTATAATGCCCAAAGGGTCCAAATTACCTGATTTTGTTCACTTATACCGATTGCCCAAGTAATCCCTGTTAGGAAATAACCGATACCTAACATGCCCACTCTGTCAATCCAATCAAAGAATTCGCCCTCATCTTTCCACTCGAATATGGTTGTATTCCAAGCGATATCGGTTCTAGTTGCAAGCACTGTCATCAACAATCCTGAGATGACAAGAACACCTCCAACAATTACATCCTGCATATCTTCATCAACTTCGAATTGGTATAGTTTGTTCCAAATTGAGAATGCATGTAATAATGGCATACCAAGAAGGGCGAATTTTTGACCATTCGTAAAGCAGTCATAAGTTAACCAAATTGCTCCAATTGTGGTTCCAATCCCGTTTAGTGCAGTCCATGAGAATGTTAAACAGAATATTGTCCAAGTTCGCAGAACATCATTCAATCTGTTTCTTCCTTGTATGGAAGATATGTAGAATGAACTAATTGTGTTCTCGCTATCTACTGCCTCATCAGCCCATTTGTATAGGTATTCTTTGGAACTAGCCTGATTGAGGAATAGACAATACAATCCGGTAAGGAAAAGGCTGTGAGTGACTACATCTATGTCGCTAAAGTGATTGAAATTAGAGTCCTGAGAGAATCCGATCATTGAGGATATTAACGTCATAATCGGAGTCCAAGGAATAAATTCGAGCTTTCCAATCAGGTATGAATAGAATCCCAGAATGAATGTCATTGATAGCCAGATCCAACTTGCCTCTGGTAAAACTCCAAACATTCCAACCGTCAGCCATACTCCTGGCATTGTGATAGGCATTTCATCTCCATTACCATCAAAGCCAAATCTTCTGTCTACAATTCCTTTTCCTAGGATGGCAAAGCTCGTTAAGCCCATCAATAGGTAAGAGAACCTACTTACATCGAAAATATCGTTTCCTGATGGACTGTAGGCAGTCAGTTCAACTCCTGTAATTAGCTGAGATATAATTGCGCCATCTGTCACAAATCGATCTCCTTCCAAGCCAAATCCAAATGCTAACAGAGCACCAGGTGCAATGCTCAAAATGAAACCTAATCTGTGCTTCATTGCTCTAGAAATAACCAGCATGTACATACTCAAGAATAGAAGGCCTCCACTGGCATCAAACAAACCGATGATCAAGAGGCCGACCATAGTCGCAACGTCAGCGCTCTTGTTTAGTGACTCGTCATTCAAGCCCTTCTTTGTTAGTAGAATCGAAACTAATACTGGACCTGAAAGCATGATTAAATCAAAGGCTAAGAATGATGGCTCTAAGTTACCAAATCCTGCTCTTGAATCATTGAGAGCAAACGCCATAGGATAGGCTACTGCAATCATAGTAAATGTTGCAATCATTCGGCCTGTTGAAGAAGCGCTTTTTTCATCTAATACTTCTTTTACAATAATTCCAATTGGTACAATCATCAACAGAGTCCAGATCATCTCATTTGCTAGTTTTGTCATTCCTACAGCAACCAGAGAAATACTGAACAATACCATTGGTACAACTAGGCTTGCTCTGCCTAATGGCCCCCAAACGCTGTAGACTGGTGTAACCTCTTGCTCGGCTCCCTCTGGTAAAACCCAGGCATTCAGTTTCGTATCAAACACAGGAAGCATCTGTTTTCTTCTTGAGTCTGCAGATGAGAGTATCACTCCCAAATCTAATTCAGTTTCCTTGAATCTATACATGATTAGATATGTAATCAAACCTGCAAGCGCTAGGGCGATGTTGAAATTTCCTATACTATCAGTGACAGAGATTGGCAAAGGCAACTCGAGTCTTTCAAGTGCTGACAAAACGACTGCCAGAATCATAGTTCCTCCGGTAGTTGCAGAAGCTTCGAAGGCATCTGTGTAAAGCCCAGTCTCTTTGGCTTTTGACATCATTAAGTACGATGTTGATAGAGAATACAGGAACAATCCCCAAGGAATCATCCAATTTTCGCCAAACAATACAGGTTCTGAAAGAACAACTATCGACAAAGTAAGGAAATGTGCCCAATGTGAAAGGTTCCCCTTTTGCCTACCTAATTCACCTACAGCAAGTAAGCCGAATAATACAACCATTTCCAAAATTTCAGGTTGGAATCCGTCGTTTGTGTAAGATTGGATGAAGAAAGATGCTCCTGCGGCTAAGAATGTAGCATTTGCAACCCATTCCCTGGTTACTGTTGAGAAAACTAACAGGTACGGCAGCATAATCAGAGTAACAATCCACGGGATTAATCCTGCCTCTGGAAGGATAATACATAGAGAGCCTGCCAGACCAATTGGCATGTATGGTATTCTTCTTTGCAGTGTTGCAGGGAAGTAGGCAACCAATACAGCCAGCCATAGTGCAACTTGGAGGGTGAGATAGGGTTCCAATGGTCCCAAATCAGGTTGTACAATTGGACCCAGAACTAGTTGCCAACCATCTTTATAGTCGGTCTCGATAATCCCATCGCCCCTTGCAATTAGCATGTAAAATAAGACAGTACCAACTAAGACTGCGGATNTAANTTGCATCAGATCNTGTCTTAATCTCTTATCTGCAGCCATTACTCCCTGTGCTNCGANGATGAATACGAGAAGAGATAGGGCNCCTCCAGGGTATTGANCGATGCCATTGGGTTCGTTATTGAATTCGTATAGTAAAGGAAGCAGGCCTGTTGTCACCGCAATTACAGAAAACACAATTCCACTATTAGCTCTCAGTGATAGCCACATTGCGAGGGAGGCTAGAGCGATCATAGAGATTCCAATTTCATAACTGACTACGCTTTGCGACCAATCCATCCAGAATGTTGAGACTATAAGAGCGACAACCAAAGGAGTAAAGGCTGCAACTGACCAACCAAAAGTAGTCCTACCTTTAAGATTGGAAAGATACACTGCTTGGCCTAAGGATAAAGCAAGTACTGCGGCCATTTGTATGTATATCGCATTAGCACTTGGATACCAACTGGGGTCTTTTGGGTCTATACCTGAATCTGGAATTACCCAATCCCAACCTTGAATTGCAAATTCTCCTATCATCCATCTACTACCATAAAGTGTACCAACTGCAAGGAAGAAGAACCCAACTCCGAGCATGTAGTCGTGTACATCTTGAAGTTCATCGCCACCTTTTCTTCTCTGAAATTCAACAAGTGAAATACCCATTGCTCCCGAAAATAATCCACCAAATCCGAGTACGAGGTAATTGGTTTGTGAAACCTCTTCACCACCGGGATAAGCGATATTCAACAATCCAAACCATATACCTACCATTGCTATGCCAAATAAGATCAATTGAGCGAATTTTTGCAAACTATTGTCTACCACTTGTCGATTGTGTTGAACCGCAACTCTACCAACCTCGATCTTTGTTACAGGTTGCGAACCAGCAAGTAAATCTCCAGCTCTATCAGTTAGTGTTCTTGCGACATTGGGCCTTTGCGGCCTTGAGGGGGTATCTCCCATTTGAATCGGTATTTCATCCTACCATTTACTTTTGAATGTTGACCCGTCAAATAGCGTCGAGTATCACTATTCTAATATCTCCGCCTCAACCACATCATCGATATCTTGGTCTGATTCAGCAATTGGGTATTCTTCATCATCTTTCTTGAGGATTTGCGCCACAAGTACAATTGTCAAAAGAATTGCAGCAATTATTGAACCGTAGATTATCAGGTCTGATGAGCCACTAGTTTCGTCAGCAACCATTGTTTTCTCGATTAGCATAACGTCAAAAGTGATTAGAGGACTGGAGCTGGTTCCTTGTAGACCACGTACTGAGATTGTATGATTTCCAAGTAATGTGACATCTGGAAGGTATTGTAGCTCATCTACTATTTCCTCATATGACAATTTCACTTCATTGCCTTTGTCATACGAGTTAACGAAGGACCAACTGTGTCGCAAATCATTACTCATCCATTGTACTCCGTCCATGTTATTGCTAAGTTGTATTTTGACGGATTCACCCTTTGCTAGTGGTATGTAGCCATCTTTGCTTGTGCTGGTTTCGACGGATAGAGTGATGTTTTTGTTGAAAGAATATAGATCATATTCAGCAGCTTCAATCACGGACTCAAGAGCATTGACATGCCCGTGACCATATACGTTGTTTTGTCTGTTCTTTGGAATCAAATCCTCTGCGCAGGGTTCGTTAGCGCCCATGTAATGACATTGACGATATGTGGCCTGCTCTTGCAGGATATTTCTAATATCGAACGGGGATAAATCTGGATTTGCCTGTAACATCAGTGCTCCCACTCCCGCAACACCAGGGGTTGCCATACTGGTTCCACTAAATGCCACATATTGGTCAACTGAATTCGCTTGGACAGACATTATCTGACTACCCATGTATGCCATATTCGGCTTAATTCTACCCTCTTCTGTTGGTCCTTGACTTGAGTATACTGCAATCGACGTATCCTTATCTAATGCTCCGACAGTTATTGCATCTTCAGCAGAGCCTGGAGTCCCTATTTGTGCGCTAACAGCACTGTTTCCAGCAGCGATGAAAAGGGCGATTCCTGCACGCATCATTTCGTTTGCTTGTCTGTTAACACTGTCCTCTTCTGAAGACGTCCATTCGATCGCTCCTGGACCACCTAGGCTCATTGAAGCAGCCCTTGTGTTGTACTTGTGCATTGTATCAACAGTCCACTGCATACCCGCCATGACTGTCGAAAACGAACCAGATCCTCCAGCATCTAGAACCTTCACGCCAACAAGATGAGCCTGTGGTGCCATTCCTGGATGTTCATAAGTTGGAGCGCCTGTACCTGCAGTTGTTCCACCACAGTGAGAACCATGTCCTTGGTCATCGTATGGGAAATCCGTTCCGTTGGTATTTCCTGGGTTATTTACAGGGTCATAAAATCCGATAATTTTCGGATCATATGTTTCAGGGTCATCATCTTGATCGTCCAGAGATGTGTGATTCCCATCAAGTCCAGTATCGATAATTGCTACAGTTGTTCCCGAACCATCGTAACCGGTTTCCTCAAATGCCATATCAACACCATGCCCTGCCCTTGCATCAGCATTGGCGATTGTTAAGATTCCATCCAACTCTATCATGACTACTCCAGGTAGGTCCCTCAGAGTGAGTAGTTCAGTAACCGGAACTCTACCTGCCAAGGCATCGATTCCGTGAAGGGTAAATTGGTGCTGGTAATCTACATATTTTTCCAGCATGTCTATCTCTTTTTCACCAGGTGTGAAATGGAAATCAATAATCAGTGGCAAGGTATTATCCTCGTCTAGGAAAATTGGGTTGTCTATGTGCAATTCAACCATATCGCCGATTTTGTTTTGGTTGCGGTCTACAGTAGTTTCAGTCCACCATCCGTATGGTTCACTATCATCTTCTACTATCGCAGCAACGGGAACGGTAGCAACTACTAATGGTGCAAGTAGTAATACCAATCCGAACAAACCAAAAATACGTTTGTGGCTAATCAATCGTCTCACCTGTAATAGCGGAGAAAATTATACTGTTTGAATGCTATGGATTCTCGCCAATTCGGGATAGTACTGAAAACTAAGAGCGAAAAGGACCCATTATGGGGCTTCAAAACTGGTTCAGTAGGGTTTTGATGTCAACTTGGTTTCGGGAAATAACAGTGATTGATGCTGAAAATTTGCCTAATGATAGAGGGGCAGTAATTGTTTCATGGCATCCAGGTGGATTGTTTGATAAAATGCTGACTCGCGGTCTACTTCCTGATAATCAATACGCATTTGATGGTATATTGGATAGCGAAGAAGAATTAAACAAAATTTCCAAAAAGGTCGCTGAAGGAAATAATATCATAGTATTCCCTGAGGGCGATTCACACAGTAGTCCCAAAGCCAAAAAAATTCAAGATAATGCTGCAAGAATTGCGATTAGAGCAAAAGAACTAGCTGAGGGAAAACCTCCTGTGATCGTTCCAGTAGGTATACATTACAGCAAAAAGCATTACTTCAGGGAAAGGGTTGCCCTAACCGTGGAAAGGCCGCTGGAAATATCTGGAAATGTAGAGCAATTGAGTGATGTAATATCTGGAGAAATATCTCGCGCATCCTTGTCTAGAGATGATTGGAAAGATAGGGAATTGATATGGAAAGCACGCTCGATTATTCACGCGGAGAGGATGAGGCAAAGCCCGGAAATCAAGGATTTAGAAAATTATGGGCAAACTGTAATTGGAGCACGGCGTGTGCGTGCAGCTTGGGAATGGTTTGCAGAAAATGAGCCCGAAAAATGTCAGGAATTAGAGAATAGAACTAGGGCCCATTTTGAGCGGATAGACTTCCTAGATCTCAAACCACATCATGTAGACACAAGGCCCCAGTCAGTCACTCTTTATGGTTTCATGAAATCGATATTTTTCTGGTTATTTGCTTGGTCATTTATGCTTGGTTTTGTGACATTCAGTGCTCTGGCAGGATCGCTTCCACCATTTTTGTTTGTGGTAGGTGTGGACAGGACCTTTGGACCAAAATTTGACGACTCCAAGCGAGGTTCGTTGAAATTATACACAGCCCTTGCAGCATACCCAGTTTGGTGGTTAATCGCTGCTTATGCATTCACTTGGACATTGTTATCTGATTCAAGCCCAATTGCATGGCTGGCTGATTATAGCCTAATCATCGAATTTCTATTCTCTTTACCAGCACCTCTTGTATTTCCTCTTATGGCGTGGTGGATGCCTGCCTCGGCAAAACTGCAAATCAAACTCTACGTCAAGGGTAAGTCTTCTTGGAGAAGGATGAGGTTATGGGCTAAATGGAGAAACCAGTCTTTTAATTGGGATGAACTGTGCAAATCACAGCAAAAATTAGCATCTGATTTGGTCAATATTGGTGATGGTTTGGTACTGCCTGGGGATAATGACTGGGTAGAACCATCTGCTGGATTAGACGACATTTCTGCGGTAAGTTTGCGCCATTAGTTCGGGCAAAATAAGAAAATCACCCACGAGAATTTAGGGCCAATGCTGAAAGGGTGATTCATCTTCCCATGGAACGGTTGGACTTTACCATGGTTGGAGAAGAGTATGTTTCGATGATTCCTGCGGCTTCTTCTGAAGTCTGGAACGCAGTCGTAAACGGGCAACAGAAAGAGGTTTTAGCACCTTCCAACGCAATTCTGCTCGATGTACTTAGAGACAAGGCAGGCTGCCTTGGAGTCAAACGCGGCTGCGACATGGGTACGTGTGGCTGTTGCACTGTCATGATTGATGGTGTCCCTAGACTATCATGCCTGACAATGGCACAAGATGTCGCAGGTAAGGAAATCACCACAGTAGAAGGCCTAGCTGACGGCGCACACCTCGCACCAATTCAGCAGTGCTTCGGTGAGTATGGGGGATCCCAATGTGGATTCTGCACCCCTGGTTTCTTGATAGCATCACAAGCATTGCTTAATGAAAATCCAAACCCTTCAGATTCTGAGATTGCTTTAGCAATTGAAGGAAACCTCTGCCGTTGCACTGGATATCAACAAATCATAGAATCAATACAAGCTGCTGCTGCAATACATCGCGGAGAGACAGAAGCAGCATCTGCAGCGTCAGATGCTCACCCTGATCCAAATCCAAGCGGGCCAGACGAACCAACAATGCCTCCGGGCCATGCTAGGTGATACTATGTCAGGCGGCTACAAGCAACAACCCGGAAAAGGCGGAGGAGAAATCCGCAAAGATGGAAAAAGAGTTGCAGGAAAGCAAAGTTTCAGCCCGCCAGGTTCAGGTGGTTCTAGACCTGTAATGAAGCCGAGAGACCTCGATTACATTCCTGAAATGGTTGGCGGTAAAGAAAAACAACCAGCAGGCGCTCACATCCACGATAGGGCGAGAACCGGCACCACAGTTGGTAAATCGATGCCTTTGGTTGATGCAAATGCGAAAGTTACTGGCCAAGCATGGTATGGAGATGATGTAAGACTGCCAAACGAAATCATAGGTAGGATTGTGCGTTCTCCACACCACTACGCAAAGGTGGTTAGTGTAGATACTTCACAAGCTGAGGCACTTCCCGGTGTTTTAGCAGTCGCCACAGGTGAAGATGCACCAAACAAATTCGGTGTTCTCCCGGTAACCAAAGACGAGCATGCTATGGCTGTTGAGAAAGTTAGGCATGTGGGAGATTTGGTAGCATGTGTGGCTGCAGTCGATGAAGCAACAGCCAGAGAGGCAGCATCACTGATCAAAGTAGAATACGAAGTTTTGGACTCTATACATGACATGAAAAAAGGCCTCGAGGATGTAGATGAGCCAATTCACTGGAGAGGAAAATATCACGTTGGTTCCACCAATGTACAAAAAAGAGTTTTCCAAGAATTTGGTGATAGGTCAATGGTAGAAAATCCAAATGCTATGTATCACGGTAAGTGGAAATATATGGGTGTTAATCATGGATTTACAGAACCTCATGCTGTAGTCGCACATTGGGATTCAAATGGTAGACTTCAACTCTATACTCCGCAACAAGTACCACACTATGTCCACAGAGCACTAGCAACGGTTCTCGACGTTCCAATGCACCAAGTGAATGTAATTCGAACATTTGTTGGCGGTGGATTTGGCGGTAAATCAGATCCCTTCCCTCACGAAATGTGCGCAGCCATTCTAGCAAGGAAAGCGGGTCGCCCCGTGAGAATAACATTCGATAGAGAGGAAGTTTTCTGGGTAAACAGAGGAAGACATCCTAGTCATATCGAGGTACAGATGTATGCTGATGATGAAGCGAGAATCTCAGGCTTTGATATCGATGCACTCATCGATGGTGGTGGATTTGCTTCTTTTGGTCACGTAACCTCGTATTACAACGGTGTTTTGGCAACGGCACCATACGAACTAGGATCTTTCCACTACACCGGTGCTAGGGTTTGGACTAACAAGCCAGCCAGCGGTGCAATGAGAGGGCATGGTGCTGTAAACACTAGGACAGCAGTCGAAGTTGGACTTGACGATATGTCAGAACAACTTGGCGTAGATCCAATCGATTTGCGATTAGCGAATCTATTACCTCCACACTCCAGAACCATTTCAGGTTTCAGAATCACCTCAAACGGTATGCGTCAAGCACTACAAGAGGTTAGAGACGGTAGTGACTGGGATAATAAATTTAGGAAACTACCTCTAGGTAAAGGAATAGGAATCGGGTGCGGCTTCTTCATCTCTGGTTCAGGCCTTCCGATACATTGGGATCCTAACAAATTCCCACACGCTACGGTCCACATTCAAATCGATATGGATGGGGGTGTAACGGTTCATACAGGTGCTGCAGACATTGGTCAGGGCTCAACTACAGCAGTCGCCCAAGTTGTTGCAGAAGTTCTTGCTTTGCCTATAGAAATGATTCATGTTAGAAGTCACGAGAGCGATACAAGTCCAGTTGATTTGGGATCGTACTCCTCTAGAGTTACATTCATGAACGCTAATGCGGCTATTCGCGCAGCACTAGAAATCAAGGAACAGCTGCTAAATGCGGCTTGGGATACATTAGGATATCATCCAGACACTCTGATTCTAAACGATAGAAGAATCTACTACAAACATGACCCTGCGATTGGCATGTCATATCTTGAGGCACTTCACAAGGCTCAAGAAGACAAAGGTGCATTAATTTCCTCTGGTGCATATCGCTCTCCACCTATGGGTGGAGTGCACAAAGGTGCTGCAGCAGGCCTTGCCCCTGCATATTCATTCTCTGCATATGTTGCTGAAGTCGAAGTAGATGTGGAAACTGGAATAATCAAGTGTACAGATGTTTGGGCTGCCCACGATTGTGGAAAGGCACTNAACCCGTTGGCTGTTGAAGGNCAGATTATTGGTTCCTGTCACATGGGATTGGGNCAAGTTCTNACTGAACAAATGGTATACGGTAGGACTGGGCATTTACAAAATGCGAACTTGTTAGATTACAAGATTCCAAGCGTTCATGAAATGCCAAATGTAACTCCGATAATCATCGAATCTTGTGATCCTGAGGGTCCATTTGGTGCAAAAGAAGCAGGAGAAGGGCCACTTCTGCCAATCTTGCCTGCAGTCGTTAATGCAGTTTATGACGCAATAGGTGTCAGAATAAACGATCTACCTCTAACACCAGACAAAGTTTGGGCNGCCATTTCAAAGAAAATGAAGGTTGAAGGTATAGATGATCCTAATGACCTACCAGTCCCACGTCTAGACTTTTCAGAACTTCAAGAAAAACTCGCAAAAAGAGCTGCAGAACACGAAATTCGTGACAAAAGAAGACAGAGAAGCGAAGACACGGATGCTTATGTCAACGGTGTACTGTTTGGATTTGATCCTAACATGCCACTAGAAGATCAGGTCGAGGGATGGAAATCAGCAGATAAACCNGAACCAGAACAACTAGCAGAGTTAGGACTTGCTGGAAANGCTTGGTTGAAACAAGAGCAAAGGCACATGGGAGGTGAAAACTGATGTTGATGCCACCATTCGAACTTCATCGCCCAACATCAATCGATGAGGCATGCAAGATGGCAGCAGACCTGCTTGGTGCAGGCAAAGAATTTGATTGGATTGCAGGTGGTACCGATCTAATTCCAAATTACAAGTGGCACATNAACACAAAACCACATGTAATTTCCTTGGCAGGTATTGAGGGNGTTTCTGAAATTTCTATGAATGAAATTGGTTGTATGGCAAGATTGCACGACATATCAAACAGCGAAGAAGTNCANCCTCTAATCTCTGAGGCAGCAAGTAAAGTAGCCTCTTCTTTGGTAAGAAGAAATGCGACACTCGGAGGAAATTTATGNCTGGATACACGTTGCTTTTGGTACAATCAAGCAGAAGAATGGAGAAGCAGCATAGACTGGTGTCACAAGGCTGACTGTGGCACTGGAGCTGACTGCAGGGTCATACCAAACCAAAACACACTGTGTGTTGCAACATATCAGGGAGATATCGCACCTAATCTAATGGTGTTAGATGCAACAGTTCATTTGATTGGTCCTAANGGAAGCAGAGAAATCCCAATAGTTGAATTTTATCAGCTCGATGGGATGACAAGAAATGTNCTTGANCCCGGCGAATTTATGTTGAAAGTTACACTTCCTGACGATGTTGCTGATTGGACAGGATCTTACCGCAAACTAAGGCTTAGAGAGACCTGGGACTTCCCTGAAGCCGGTGCTGCCGCAGCATGGAGGAAAGGCGATAGGTCAACACTAAGGGTGGCAACAACAGCACTCGAGAGTATACCAAGAAGGCATGATGATGAAGTCGCAGAAGCTAATGGCGATATTAAGGCAATATGTGATGCAGTTTACAAGAATACTAAGCCAGTCAANAACACATCTCTGCCACCAAGGTACAGAAGAAACATGATAAAAGTGCTAATTAAAAGGGCTTGCGAGGAATAATTTTGAGGCAGATATTAGTTACACTGTTATTGGTTACTTCATTGATTCCTGTNGCAAGTGCGCAATTACCAAATTTCTCGCCTGATTGGGATTTTGGTTGGGAAGACGATGCTGATGTGGCAATATTGCAACTTGATTCAAAGACCTACAGCTTTGAATTGGTGCTGGAATTTTTTGTTGAAAACACCTATCCCATGCCAATTACTCTTGATCTNGAAAGCGAACTCAGCGACGCAAATCCANCACCTGAGTGGGAAATTGATCACCCTACACAAATATCAGCTCCTGCAAATTCAAATGAAACACATGAGGTAAAAATNACAGGGTCTGGNCAATANTGTCAATCTGGAGANTGTACTTTTTGGTCCGCAAATGATAATTTTTTGACAGAACTATCACTAACTGCCACATTTACTGTAGCNGANCAGCCACAGAGCNACAAGGAAATCACNAAGAAACTGAAACCATCATCGATATANGGATTNGAAATATGGTTTGAGCCATTGATCAACGGAAAAGGCCCNCTGGTAAAGTCNGGAACGACTGAGGAAGTNGATGTNTACATTGGTCTCAGTGGGAATTCTAACGATGCAATCTCGAAAATCGATATGTCGTTNAGGTCCTGTCCACAAATGGATTTTAACTCTGAAAATTCAGGTTTGGTTGCGGGTACCTCGATTGGTGGTGATGGCTCTGGCCAACTGAAAGGAACAATCGTCCTTTCTGCACCATCTAGTCACCGTGGTAAAGACTGCAAATTCCTAGTTACTGCAACTAGTGAAGGGAATGGTCGTTCCTACAGCGGCGAATTGGAATTTACAGTTGAAGATCCTGGTGAAAAAGTTAGTGAAGAATCAGAAACAGAAAGTAACTCAAATACTACATCGGAACTAGTTGAAACAGATTCTTTGCCGGCAATTTCTGGACACATTTTAGTAATCATCGTGTTATTTTCTGCTTTATTCCGGCGTGAATGACTAAATTTCTACCATAATGTGGTAATGATATTAACAAGGAAGTTTTGATATTCATTTTTTTTCATTGAGCAAGCCACGATAATCTATAAGTGCGAAGTGAATTTCCCAAAATTACTACGTTAGTTCGTGGGCGAAATAAGGTGGCAATAATGGCAGAAGTAGAATCAAGCAAAATCAAGTTAGAAACTTGGTTACTTGCAGGATTCATTGCTGCTATTCTTCTATCTTCTACTGTGATCATAGCAACTTCTGCTAACAAGGACACAGTTTACTCTGCTTACATTACAGATGAAGAAACCAACTTACAATATCAACAAATTTCCACGATGAGAAGCTCACTTGGTGAAGGCGGTAAGGATTACGTTGTTGCGAATACAATGTCAACTCCAATGTTAGTGAACGACTGGAGAGAACCACACAGGACCATGCTAATCATCGCTGCACCAGAAAAACCGTTTGACAGCGCTGAAGCAGATGCAATTTATGACTTTGTAACTGAAAAGGGTGGCAAAGTAATAATTGCATCCAACTCAACCAATGCTCAAACTGTTGCAGACAAATTTGATGTCAAATACTGGGATGCTCCTGCAATCGACCCGGATAGATACTACGAGGTTGCAGATGTGAAAACAGACGAATCCTATCCTGACGACAAAAGAAAACTTTGGGCAGTTGCAGGAGTGAACAAGGTTTGGCCTGACCAATTCGAAGCAAGGCCATATTGCAGCGACAGCGATTTGCAAGACAGCGAAAAATACGATGACTGCGCTCTACCTGTTCTTTTCCACAGACCTACAGGAATTCAAGTCCTGGAGGATGATTCAAATAGAAATGTAAAGATTCTCGCTCATACATCAGGTTCTGCCTTCATCGCTAGTGTTGATGAGGATGCTAACACCAAAGGAAACCCAAAACTCGGGAAAAATAACACTGGTTTGATAATTAGAATGGACTATCCAAATATCAATGTCATCGATCAAGTGAAAGGGGTTAAAGAAGGAGAAGTTGATGTGACTGGAAGTATAGTATTTGTCTCAGACCACTCAGTCTTCGCAAATCATCTATGGGATAGAGCTGATGCTGATGTTACAGGAAAGCAACAATGCGACTCTGGAGATTATGCAGATAGGCCATGCTGGGATTCATTGCTTGTATCAGATACCGGAACATCAGAGTGGAATGGAAATGAAGACTACTTCGTCACACTCATCAGGGATATGATGGAACACGATAATAGCGAAATATCCACTGTCATTACAAGCGAAAACAGCAATTTCTACATTGTATTCGATGAATCAAGGCACGTAACAAGCGCAGTTTCCTCTCCATTCACCGAGGCTATCGGTGCAATTGTTATGCTAACCAGTGATACCTTACTGAAATGGTTAATCGTGCTAAATCTGATGGCATTGTTGTCAATCGCAATCATGGTTGTGCCAGAAAAAGAAAACTGGCGACACGTATTCGATTTAACCAGATTTAGAGAAAGACCGAACAAAGTAGACCCGAACCAATATCTGCAACGAGTCAGAGAGTCAATGATGGCAAAAGTGCGCCAATTTAACGATCTTACTCGTGATGAGATGGCTAGAAAAACACCAGGCGAAATTCAGTCCATGGTCAAGGACCCTCGCCTAATCGAGCTGTTGTACTCACAACAGCGTTCATATTCCAACGAAGAATTGAGGCAGTTACTGCAACAGATTCGACGTTGGGGAAAGTAACCGAAAGGAGGTAAAAAAGAATGCAGCCAGCACCCCCACCCCCAGCAGCCCCCCCTGCGCCGGCACCACCTGCACCAGCAGCCCCAGCAGCGCCACCAGCGCCTGCTATGCCAGCACCGGCTCCGGCCCCAGCAGCGCCACCAGCGCCTGCACCTGCTCCGGCACCAGCCCCAGCAGCACCGGCCCCAGCCCCTGCAGCACCTGCACCAGCAGCGCCAG
>NZLM01000063.1 GCA_002694245.1 Methanobacteriota archaeon | reverse complement strand
ATGATCCAGAAAACGCTTCCGCGAAATATACCGACCGAGAAATATACATCTACGATTTGAAGTCAAATCTGACTAAGCCACTTACAGCAGACGAATTAGACCAGTGGGCTCCTTTGGTTTTGGAAGAACACTATGTTTACCAGCAAGAGAGTGAATCTGGAGTATTGAGCGTTGAGGTTCAAGAAAAGGAACCTAGATTGAAACCATACGCCTCGAATATTTTGAAATTTGGAGTAATCCTAGCAATTGCATTAGTATTCATCAATGTAATGCAAAGAGCAAATGAAAACAAGAAAATCATCCACCATGATAGCGAACACGCTTCATGATTTGCCCTAGCCTTTTGATTACGTCTTCAGCGTCTGGAGGGAACCCTCCAGGTGCTGCTTCGGGTTTACCTAACTCTTCATCAAGTTGAGAATATCCTTTGAGTACCAAATCCATTGCTCCTTTGACATCTGGATGACTGGCTCTGAGGATTTCATGCAGAACATGTAAGTCAATCCCAAAACCCTCTAGATCATACTCTCTAGTTGCCAATCCTAGGTCGATTAAAAATGCCTCACGATTATCACTAATCAGTATATTGTTTGTCGACAAATCTCCATGGTTAACGGCATTTCTATGTAATTCTCGAATGGAACGTCCAACTTTTATGAGCAACTCTTCATCATGCTCATTAGAACGCAATATTTCGATTAGTGGCTTCCCTTCGATCTTTTCCATGATGATTTTTGCCTCATCTATATCTACATCCCATATAGCAGGGACAGGAGCTCCCTTTCTAGCTAGTAAAATCGTGAGTTTGATTTCATTGGTCATTCTTTTCTTAGTCAAGTGACTATCCAAGTCGGGATGTCTCCAACCCCTAGGCCTTCTTTTCTTCATCACTGCTGGACGGCCGTGCCAGGTTCCAGAGGTAACTTCAGCCTCTGCTCCAAGGTGCAACATTTCACCTTCAATCCAAGCGCCCATTGTTTACCCGGTTGTGTGAATCCTTCAAAAAGGAGTGCATGTACCGGTGACATGAGTACCTATGACGATATCGTTGCCTATGTGCGCCATCGACTTTACAAAAGACGATATGGGTCCAGAGGAAAAAGCAATTGCTGACCGAATCACTGAGCTGAAAAAAGAATTGGGTGACGACTTATTGATTCTTGGTCATCATTACCAACGAGACCAAATTGTCATGCATGCAGATTTGCTAGGGGATTCTTTCCTACTGTCAGAATTAGCTGCAAAATCCGATGCAAAGAACATCATATTTTGTGGCGTCCACTTTATGGCAGAATCGGCCGATATTCTGACGTCCGATGCACAAAGAGTAATTCTTCCAAACATGCGAGCAGGATGTTCGATGGCAGATATGGCTGCGCTACCAGATGTAGAGGTTGCATGGAAAGAGATACTTGAGGAATCTGGATTGAAAGATCCGGCTACAGCAAAAGAAGGGGACTCATGCTTAATTCCTGTCACTTACATGAATAGTGCTGCAGAGTTGAAAGATTTCTGTGGAAGGCACGGGGGCATAGTGTGTACATCATCAAATGCCACAGGAATCTTGGATTGGGCTTTCGAAAGGGCTGGACCAAAAGGGGCTGTCTTGTTTTTCCCTGACCAACATTTGGGAAGAAATACGGGTCTTTCAATGGGAATACCCCTCGAGAAAATGTCAGTTTGGACCCCAGGAGAGGAGAATACAATACCCGAAGATGTGAAAATTGTTCTTTGGCATGGATTCTGTTCAGTGCATAAGAGATTTACAGTTGCTCAAATCGATGAATTTAGGAAAAATAATCCTGATGGTCTAGTGGTAGTTCACCCTGAATGTCCAATGGAGGTAGTCCAAGCAGCTGATGCAAATGGTAGTACGGAATACATTCGCAAATTTGTTGCTAAACAAAAGCCTGGAACCAAAATTGCAATTGGAACTGAGATTAACATGGTGGCAAGACTTGACTCCCAACATGAAGACTTGGAAATTCAGTGTCTCGAACCAACCGTGTGTCCTTGCTCTACCATGTACATGATTCACCCTGCTTACCTTATGGATGTTTTAGAGAGACTTGTCGACGGAGAAATACCAAATCAGGTAATAGTCGAAGAATCTGTTCAAACAGGTGCTAAAATCGCTCTCGAGAGGATGCTATCAATCAAGAAGTAGACTCGACAATCCGCCATCCTACAAATGCAAGGATTGGGCAAATCATCACTGTAAAAATAGCGTAGCCAATTGCTTTTATTTTGTCCTCATTCCACAATTCAATAGTTTCGAAAGAGAATGTAGACATCGTCGTGAAAGCACCTAATATTCCGGTACAGAGTAGTATCGTTACGTCTTTTGAAATTAGATCACTTGCTAGTGCTGCCATGCATACTCCAATCAAGAATGAACCAATTGCATTCACGATTAGTGTTCCATAAATGGAACCTATCCATTCACTAACTGCGAAACGTAGCACAGCACCTACCGCCCCGCCAATGGCTACTGCCAGAAATGAATTCACAAACGGCTCTAGTTTTCCGTACTCTATCAATCATACTCAATAGCCTCCACCATTTGCAGTGGGTTATGACAATTTGGTTTATGACCTCAAATATGGGAAAAGTTACCGAAGCCAGAGAACACTTTTCGAAATTTGGAATTCCAGTTAGACAGTTTGAGTTTGAGGCAGTTGAGCCACAAGAAGATGATTTGCAAAAGGTTGCATTGTCTAAAATCGAACAAGCAATACCTCATTTGCCAGCAGAGGGCGATATGATACTTGTAGAGGATGCAGGACTCTTTGTTGAATCTCTAAATGGATTCCCTGGGGTTTATTCATCCTATGCACTCTCGACCATTGGGGTTCATGGAATACTGAAACTAATGTCACATCTGAAAAGCGAAGACATCGTTCAAGACGCATCATTGAGGAAAGCAGAATTTAGAGCTGTAGCAATTCTTTACAAAGACGGTGAAACCTTCATCGGTGAAGGAGTCTGTCCAGGAAGAATAGCACACAACCCAACAGAAGGTCATGGTTTTGGCTTTGACCCAATTTTTATTCCAGCGGATTTGGATGAAAACGGTGAGGCTTTAGAAGTTGGAGAAATGGGTCATGTGAGCACTCACGGGACTCCATTTGGTGGAATAAGTCTGGAAAAGAAACAAGAGTTTTCTCACAGACGAAGAGCCATATCCGAGTTATTACATTTGATTGGAAACTTGGGGTGAGTTTCTTGAGTGTGAGCGGTTTGGGGTAAAGTGAGCAGAATGAAGGCATCTCGATTAGTTGTAATGTTTCTATTGATTGGAAACATACTGGTTTTCTTCACTATGCAGAATCAATTTGACGAAAATGGTAGATGGGCTTTGGTCGCTACAGCGATAATTTTGGCGATACTCTGGGTATTTTTGGGGGATTCTCCCAAACCAAATAATGCACCAAAAAGGAAGCGTTCACCAGCCAAGGCTGAACAATCCGCAGGTGAAGAAGAAACCTCGATAGATATTCCCGAAGTTGTGACAAAGGATGATTTGGATGGAGCAACACTTCGAGAAAGAAAGATGGCAAAAGTAGCAGCAGCCCAAGAAGCAGATTCTGAAAGCGAAATAACTGTGGAGCCTGATGATGATCTTGAAGAGGTAGCAGTTACTGTAGAAGAAGTACACGTTGCAGATGAATTTATTGTCGAAGCATCACCAGAATCGATTGAAGATGCAAACATTTCTGCGCACATCAGCGAAAAGAGAGAGAGGCATACTCGTATTCGGGCAAGGATAGAAGAGAGAAGGCGAGATCAAATGGCAGAGATTAGAGCCTCAACCGCCAAGATGTGGGAAGAGCACAGTTCTGGCGAGGACCTAGTTGGACTGATACAATCCGAAAATCACGGCCACAATATCTTAATCGAACCCGCAAACGCTGAAGCAGGCCACGTTTATGGTGCGACATTGGTAAGAATCGATGAGTCTTCAATACTGAAATTAAGAGTTCCGTTAGATTCTGGTTTTGTTGCCGTAGAAGGCGAAAAAATCTCAACTAATGATCTTCCTATTCTTCCAGAAGGTTTGCCTTCACCCGAAGAATTGGGATTACCTGCACTTCCTCCTCCACCTGCGGCATCGGGTGCATTAGCTGCACTTAGGGACGAAATGGCTAACGATGATTAGCGATGTTTCCACTCAGCATTTGTTCTGTTTAGGAATGCTTGAACTCCGATCTCTTGATCTTCAGTATCAAATAGATTAGCAAATTCAACAGCCTCCATCTCTACGCCTTTTGTTAGTCCATTATCTAGGGAGGCTCTAATGGTCCTCTTTGCTACCCTTAGAGTGTGCATAGACTTTCCAGCTATTGTTTGAGCGATTTCCATAGTCTTCTTCTCCAGTTCCTCAGGTTCACATAAATGATTTACAATCCCCATCCTGTAGGCATCTTCTGCAGATAAGTTGTTTCCAGTCATCATCATTTCCATTGCTCTTCCATAACCTACAAGATGAACCAGCCTTTGTGTACCACCATATCCTGGAATAAGGCCAAGATTGATCTCTGGTGTCCCAAAAATAGCCCTACTGCTTGCGATCCTGAGATCACAAGAGCATGCAATTTCACAACCTCCGCCCAAAGCGAATCCATCGACCATTGCGATTGTGGGTTTAGAAAGGTTCCAAATTTTTTCTATTGCATTATCTGTAAACATTTCTTTGATTTCAACAGAATTTTTACCAGCAAATTCTGTAATATCAGCACCTGCAACGAATGAGTTGGGTTTAGGTCTCTTTCCTTCTGGTGCTGGATTGGGGCCAGCTCCAGTAATAACAACACATCTTATTGAATCATTACTCTCGATATAGTCACACATTTCTTTCAATTTTCCAACCACTTCTTGGTTTAAAGCATTCAATTTGTCTGGTCGGTTAATCGTTACTTTAGCAATAAATCCGTCACCGGAGGTTGCTGCGATTTCTTCGATGATTAGAACCTCGCTCATATTATACCCGAGAAGGTCCTCCCAAATCAAACCTTAAGCACACATTGAAGAGAATGAATCCCTCCCTAGATATATGCCCGACAACGATGAATCCCTAGTTGTTGCAAAGGATTTGGGAAAAAGATATGGGGATTTTATTGCGCTTCATCCGCTTGATGTGAAGGTTAGCTCGGGTGAATTTTTCGGAGTATTTGGTCCGAATGGTGCGGGTAAATCCACTTTCATTAAGCTCCTTACTGGTCAGTTGAGACCAAGCATAGGTGGTGTTGAAGTATTGGGCATAAATGCTGCAAAAGATCCTCAGAAACTCAAGGCGAATATTGGAATCGTACCCGAATCAGAATCGCCACCGTCTTATCTTACCCCGAGTGAATTTTTGCAATTTGTTGGTAAGTTGCGTGGTGTCGAAGATTTGGATTCTAAAGTAGAGCATTGGATGGATTGGTTTGGGATGCAAGAAAAAAGGGATACAATGTGCAAGGACCTCTCAAAAGGGCAGCGGCAAAAAGTTATGCTGGCTTCCGCTTTTATCCACGAGCCTAAATTACTATTCTTAGATGAGCCGTTTGCGAATCTAGATCCAATTTACCAGAGAAAATGTCGTCAGTGGCTGTTAGACATGGTCGCAGACGGAGGAACAATTTTNCTTTGTTCACACGTGCTTGAGATGGCAGAGCGTATGTGTAACAGAATGGCAATCATCAATCACGGAAAGGTGCTCGCTGCTGGTACGGTAAAGGGTTTGAAAGAGAGCGATGATGAAACNCTTGAAGATGTATTCATCAGGTTGGTAGGTCACTCGATTGAAGAAGCAGAAAGGATTAGTGATGAAGGCAGTAGCGAGGAGGAGTGATTCTGTCGGCATCCATAGTAAGCAAAGATTGGTCNGAGGTTACTAAACCCGAAATCACTNCCACTCTTGGTTCAATTAATGGAGGAATGAAGTTACACACTCCTTTAGTCGGCTGGAAAGCATTTTCTGCAACATTCAAAGTAATGTTCATCGAAGAATTTAGAGAAAATTTAGATTTCGCAAAAAAAAGNAGAATTCTTCTCTTCNCGCTACTCGTTGCATTAGTCACCATGGTCGCAACAATCGGTCTTCAATTTTTAGTGGGAGAAGGAGCGGCGCAAGGAACAGATTCNATCTCAGACTCTCAAGCATTTACGTGGCAAGAAATGAGNTTTGCATTGCACCTCCCTCTTCTTTTCTTCAGCCTTGGAATGGGTTCATTTGCNTTCNTAGGTAGAGAAAAGGTACTTGCTCGTACTGGTACCAAAAATTACCTTTTAGCGTCACCAGCTCTCCAACCNTTAACAAATCCAACCGCTCACTTTGCGTACTATGTCAAGGACCTATCTTATTACGTGATGCTGATCTTAACNCCTGTTATTTCGGGCATGGCAATTGGTATATTGCTGGAGAGTTTCACTTCAGTAAGCACACCTCTCGAGTTCTCAAGTCTGCCCAGAACATGGGTTGCTATGGTAGTTACTTTAGCTCAAGGATTAGCATTTTCATTCATAGCATCATCTCTCTGGCTTCTTGGAGGTTGGTTTAGCAGGTTGACTCCTGTTTTCGTGATTGGGCTTGGGACTTCAATCGGGTTGGGTATATTCCCAAGACAATACCTTCTTTGGGGCCTTGCAACTCAACAACCAGACGGTATGCTAGTTGCAATTCCTACAATTGCAGCATCTATTTTTCTGGCATGGATAGCGTCGCAGTTAGTCAGAGACGATTTTGAAGTGAANGTAGTCTCGAAAAAAGAAATATTCATCCCAGCCTATGAAAGACTGTCCTTCCTTGGAAAAGGCTCNCTTCGNCTTCTTGTTGCAAAGGAAGCNGTTGACNTAATCCGCTCTGGATCATTAAAGAAAATGATCGTATCATATTCTGTTCCACTGATTGTTCTNCTAATGATGGCCTGGTTGGTCGATTTTGCCGAGGCACCTATACCGATTAATCTGCTATCATATGCACCATTCTTGGGATTCTTNGGTTTCAATTTCTATTCATGGTTAACCGCCCTCGACTCTCCGGAACACATGAATGGTTTGCCGCTTTCAGTTCCTCAGTTAATTCGTGCAAAAGTCACCGTTTACTTCCTAGCCACAACATGGATTTCTGTAATTTTCCTTTGTTTAATGGCTTGGAGACTTGATGAGTGGGCTGTACTTCCAATTGGATTGATAGTGATGATGGCAAACAGCATTTACATCGTTTGCTTNACTGCTTTTTTGATGGGACTTGCTCCAAACAAAGCGATATTTGATGCTAAAATCATGACGTGGTTTTGGATTGGGACNGTCCTTCCGCTGTTGACNTTATTCTTGCTTTCATTCTCNCAAGGNGATGTTTCATTCTATGAGAATTGGGCTGACCAAGTTAGCGAAAGAGGACTACAGGCAGAAGCTGTTGAATTTGATAACGAAAGGATGGCAGCAGGGTTCAAAGGTATTCTTTGGGTNAGTGCNGGCTTGGTGGCAGCCGCCGTTTTGTTGATGAAATTGCTCGATAGGAAATGGGGAAGGGCAGAGTTCAACAATTGAAACCCTTAGGGNCTACATATGGGCCTTGTAATTGCAGTAAGCGGTATGCCTGCAGCAGGCAAGGGTGAATTTGCAGCAATTCTTGCCGATAGGGGAATACCTGTTCGCTCCATGGGGGACATGGTTCGGGCTGAGGTTAGGGATAGAGGNATANAAGAAGCGCCTCATGTTTTTGGTGAAGTNGCTAGCGATCTACGNGCGAAGTATGGAGATGACGTGCTTGCACNNCGTTTGACTGAAGCAGTTGACGAACTTTTAGTCGANAATGAAATTGTNTTAATCGAAGGGCTTAGAGGAGTTGCCGAAAGAGAGGTGTTTTCCAAACACTGGGGAGTAAATTTCCTAGTGGCAGCGGTTACAGCATCAAAGGCATTGAGATTTGAAAGAGTACAATCNAGAGCTCGNTCGGAAGATGGTGATTTATCAGATTTAGAAACCAGGGACAAAAGAGAAACAGGCTGGGGACTTGATGTGATTATTCAAGATGCAGATTTTTCATTTTCTAATGAGTCCGATTTGGAGGATTTGAAAACGCAAGTTTCCGCATGGCTAGATAACCTGTGAGAGGGCCCGTAGGGCCCCTCACAATGGCGAAAGGTCATAACCGAGTGTAACAGTGTCTGTGGTGCTAGGGGGCTCTGCATATGGCGAGAAAAAGAGGTGGTGGCCAGAAAAGGCAAAGAAACCAACAGCGCGCAATGTATGATGAACTGGATAAATATCCAGTCATGCCACCACATGCTTTTGCAAGAATTGTTCGCGATAAGAGGACATTGAATATCATTTACCAGATTATAGAACCACCACTAAACAAGAAAGAACAGGAATGGCGAGACGAGTTACTGGATATCTTCATCCGCTCCCTAACAGCAAATATCGAAGAAATCGATGCAGACCCTACCGCTTATCTAAGGACTGCAATGGATAAGGTAATCAAAGCATATGGAATGAAGATTAACAAGAAATCGAAGTCTAAGCTATTCTATTATCTTCGTAGAGATTTGGTAGGATACGGAAAGATGGACGTGCTGATGAATGACGCTAACGTGGAAGACATATCATTGGACGGAACAAATGTTCCAATTTTCGCATATCACAGAAAGTTCGAATCCGTGGAAACTACATGCGTTTGGGAGACAGATGAGGAACTTGAGTCCTATGTTATCAAGCTAGCACAGCGGTGTGGTAAGCACATTTCTGTAGCCGACCCTCTACTTGATGCAACCCTAATGGATGGATCGAGAATTGTCATGAAGCTCGGTCGCGAGGTGTCTACCAGAGGTTCTGCGTTTTGTATTCGAAGATTCAAGGATGATCCGTTCTCTCCTTGTGACATCATTGCATTTAGAACACTATCTTCTCTGATGGGTGCGTATCTTTGGGTCGCTTTCCAGAATGAAGTTCCGATGCTATTCGTAGGCGGTACTGCATCAGGTAAGACTACAACATTGAACGCAATGTGTATATTCATCCCCTGGCAGATGAAAATTGTCAGTATCGAGTCCACTCGTGAAGTAAATATTCCACAACCAAACTGGGTTCCCGGTCTTACAAGACAAGGTTTCGGGGGCGAGTCTAATGAAGGTGAAATCGGAGAGTTCGAATTGTTGAAAGCAGCATTGCGTGAACGCCCTGAGTACATTATTGTGGGAGAAATACGTGGTGCAGAAGCGTACGTACTGTTCCAGGCGATGGCAACAGGTCACTGTGCATATTCCACAGTACACGCTGATTCCGTTCCATCTCTCGTGCACAGGCTTGAAAACAAACCGATTGACATTCCTCGTGTATTGCTACCTGCTCTAGAGGCATGCGCAATTCAGATTCAGACACGTATCAACGGTAGGCGTGTTAGAAGAACTAAACAAATCGTAGAGATTGTAGGAATTGACCCTAACTCTTTGGAAGTTATCACCAATGAAGTGTTTAGGTGGAACGTGGCAAACGATGATTTCATATTCTCTGGAAAGTCTTACGTTCTTGAGAAGATTATGGTCAAAATTAACTTTAGCCAAGATGAGATGCGAAGAGAGTTACGAACCAGAAAGAGAATTTTAGAATGGATGGTTTTGAACGATATTAGAAAAGCCGACCAAGTGAGTCAAATTATCACAGAGTACTACGTACGGCCACTTGAGATTTTGGCTCGTGTTGATGGTCTGCGTTGATCTACTTGAGGGGGCAGAAATATGGATTTAACCGCATGGCAAAAGATTTGTCACCGCATTTTAGGTCGTGCTTTCAAAAAGAAAGGTCGTAATGATCAAACCTTATCTGACGATTTAGTCAAGGGAAATATGCCGATTATGCCTGAAGTATACCTCGCACAAGTATTCGTCACAACTGTAGCGGTTTCTGCGATTTGTGGAATGATACTTACCGCAATTTTCCTCCCTGATATTGGGCTGATTGCATGGTACGAATCACGACCTGACCCTGCATTTGCACTTGCTTGCTTCGAGTGGGAATATTGGAATGCGGACTTGGTCGATGAAACTCTCGAGAGTAAGGGATGTCCATACTTCGCATACATGGAATTCCCATTCTTTGCAAAAATCTTGATTCCAGTTCTACTCGGATTTGTAGCGCCTTTCGGGACATACAAGTATCTCAAGGGATCAGCAGCAAGAGCAGCAAAGATGCGTGGAGTTGCGCTAGAGAAATATCTTCCATACGCTGCTTCTTATACCGCTGCAATGGCAGCTGCAAACGCTACACCACACAAGATTTTCAAATCACTCGCCCTAAATGGCGATATTTATGGAGAGATTGCTTACGATTCTTCTATGATTTACAGGGATGTCTCTCTATTGGGGTATGACCTACTTACTGCAATGAAAATGGCCGTTGACAGAGCAGCGTCACCTTGGATGACTGAGTTCTTCCAGGGAATGGTTGGTACTCTTACTGCTGGTGGTTCTCTCAAGTTGTATTTCTTGAATCGCGCAGAACACTACATGCGTGAAAATAGAACTCGCCTGCATGAATTCTTAGAGTCACTTGCGATGTTAGCGGAATCATACGTTGTCGTTGCTGTAGCAATGCCTCTTTTCCTAATCGTCATGCTGGTAATTATGTTCTGGGTAAGTGGTGCAGGTGCTCAAATGGAGGAGAGCACTCTCTATGCCGTAGTCCTACTAGTGTTACCAATGATTCACGGAATGTTTGCTTTCATTGTGTGGTCCTCAAGTGAAGAACAAAAAATGTGATCGGGAGGTGAGTAATTGGCACGCAAAAAGAAAGAGAAAATAATCGTCAAGTTGGATCTTCCAAAAGACGATACAACTCTAACTAAACTGTATGCTATCTTGGCAGTCAGTATTTTTATTGGGCTTGCTTGCTTCACTTTCTGGGTAACAAATTCTCATTTTACAACCGCACCTAATGGCCAACCGCTCTTCGTTAACACAGTATGTAAGTATGATCCAAATACCATTCCAACGTTCGAAATGAATGAATCATGCCCTATTCTAAAAGATGAACCAGACGTTCTTGTGATGACCCCGGAGGAAGAATGGATTGACTTCCTTAGATTAGGTCAAATGTTTGATGTGCCTGGTATGGATGAGAATATTTCGGATGTAAGGCCTCCACAGCCACTTGTTGGAACATGCGAAATTACTACAGCAATACCATCCGACTATTCCTTTACACTCTACGACCCAGATGGAAAGCCACTTGCTAGGTATGAGGGAAGAACCAAGTCTATTGACCAAGATGATTGTTTCATTGAATATGATAACATGGAAAGGGGTAACCTTTACCAAATAGTAATCATTTCTGAAGAGGTCGTTCAAGAAGCAACATACAGATTGGAAATGGATTACTTTGACGGAATCCCTGAGAATATGAATAACAAATCTCAGTGGATTGGGCCGGAAGTAGAATTAGGAGGATTTTCACTACGGCCAACAATTTTCCTAAATTTCTTCGGGTTAGGCTTCTTCGTAACATTCTGGCCGGCTTCATATTACTGGGACAGAGTTAAAGAAAAGACAAACCGGATGGAAGAAAAATTCCCAGATTTCCTTAGAGACCTTGCAGAATACTGGAAGGGTGGCTTGTCGATGACTGTAGCGGTACAAACACTTGCGACGAGTGAATACGGTGCCCTGAATCATGAAGTCAAAAAAATGAGTGACCAATTGTCTTGGGGTGTAGCGTTTGGGGATGTCATTGAGATGTTTGCAGTAAGAGTCGGCACACCTCTTGTAATGAGAGCAATATCCCTGATATCTGAAGCTAATAGAGCCGGAGGCAAGATTTCTGATATTCTTGTTACAGCAGCAAACGACAGCAGGGAAATCAAGTTCTTAGAAGGGGAAAGAAAACGGTCAATATCGTCCTACATATCAGTTATTTGGACTTCATATGGTGTATTCCTTGGCGTTATTGTCGTTCTTGCTAAGGTTTTCATCCCTGCAATTGCAGGCTCAAACTCTGAACCAGGTGATGATGGAGACGCAGGTGGAGGCCAGCAGTTAGGAAACATGGTCATTCGAAATATCGAGCCTCTATTCTTCCTTACTATTTTCTACTATGGTGTAACCATGCAGGCATTAGGAAACGGTTCGATGGCTGGTTTGATGGCTACAGGTAGATTCACCAGTGGAATGAAACACTCTGGAATGATGATTCTGCTAGCGATTACATGTTTCAACGTGATTGTATTTTCACCGGACCTCATAGGCGTTACTGCGCTCCCACAACTAAGCCCTGCAGCAGGTACATTCTCGCCATGAGGGGATATCTTGCGAGATGATGAGAATGCACAAATTCACATTCTTGAGATGCTGACGTTGTTTTGGCTATTCTTCATGACTGCAGCGTTTCTAATTACGGTGCACGTACCAGATGAGGCTAGCATTTCAATGGATGCAGAAATGCAATTCGCAGGAGAAGATGCTATCAATTTAGNACTTGCTACGCCTGCCTTAGAGAGCAATTATGATTCAAGGCTAGCAGAACTTCTTTCATTGGGTGAGAGCGATGCTGCATGTGAATTGGTTCAGGATTACTTGGCATCTGGAGTTGAAGCAAATTGCTGGTTAGCAAAGGACTCAGGAACATCTCAACCGCACGGTGAGGTTGCAACGCCTGGGTCCGGAACTGTCAATTCACACGGTTTGGTCGTTGTGGACAGCCATCTTTGGACAATCAGTTTGGATTTGTGGGAGCGTGGTTCATGATGCGCTCTAGCAAGAAAGATGACGAAGGACAGATGTTGTTGGCAACTGGAGTTGTGCTAATGATGTCGCTGCTTTCAATGGCGATTTTTGGAGTGAAGATGGCAGGAATATCAATGCCATACGATACCGCAGGTGACGATACAATCCAAGCATCTGGTGATATTGCAGATAGTCTGCCGGCTCTTACCGAAGCGAGGGCACAGGTTTGGTATGATTCTGGCCTAACAGAGATTGAAAGTGTACAGAAATCAATTGATTCACTACATGATGACGTATTGCATCATGGTGAAATAAGGGGAGTTGAGTTGAAGCTACTCAACATCACAGTTACTGAATCAGATGGGGTGATTTCTGTATCTAGCGAACTTGGTGCAGCTGATAGAAATTCGATGCTAACTAGAATCATCACTTTCGAAATTGATTTGGATGCTTAATGGGACTTCCGCCATTCGTTCCACGCCAAGTCTAGCCAGTGATTCATTCTGTCAATACTATCTTTCACAATAGTTGGGTCGAGAGTATTCCAATCTGCAATTCTTGCTTTTTCTTTGAGAGAATCTTGTATTGCTCTGATCCTTGGAAGAGCGGAAATATATCTGTCCGCATTTCTGAAAGAATGGCTCTCCCTTTGCTTTAGGAAACTAGTGTGTTGAGATTCATCATCGACATGCATAACTATCCCGATGGCAATACCTCCAGAATCTTTCCAAGATCGAAGCAAACGAGAGCTTGGTTCGATGTGAACTCCTTCCAAAATTAGGTCTATCCCTTCACGTCTTGCCCGCTCAATGGTTGCTTGAATGCCTGCCTCTACCGCCTTGCATGTGTCCTGCCAATCCAATACTGCATCGCCGGCTTCTCCCCTCGAGAACGAAGAGCGGTGCAAAGCATGATTTTCTTCCCTACCTTGTACGCGCATAATTTCTCTAATAGCGTCAGTAGATAAAAGTCTAGCAAATGAATGCTCGCTGGCGAACTTTACAGCAGTGGTGGATTTACCTACACCGGTTGCTCCAGCAATCAAGACTAGAATTGGAGGGCGTCCTGTTACTTTGGTTGTGGTGGTATCTGCAATACCAATCCTCCTCGCCATGATATGATGGTGTTCCTGCTTGCTAATCAAGACAACCCTCGACGGGAGAGGCTTTGAGGCGGTTCTTCTTCGGATGTGACATGGCGAGCGAGCAAATGTGGATTGCAGGCGAATGGACCGATGCTGAAGATGGTTCAACCTCAGATGTGCTTAACCCGGCGACAGGGGAAGTTATTGCTACGACTCCAAAAGCAACTATTACCGATGTTGAAAGGTGTGTAGCGGCTTCAAGGGCTGCTTTGAAATCAAAGGAATGGGCAGCTATGGACCCAGCACAAAGAGGGCGTATCCTACAGAAAATGGCTGCAGCAACTTATGCTAACGCAAAGAGTCTCGCAGCAGTAGAATCCACCAATAATGGTAAGACATTCCGCGAAGCGCTGAGTGAGATTCGGTACGGAGCTTGGACTTTGGAATACTTCGCAGGACTATCTGATAAGATTGAAGGCAGTACGATTCCTGTACCAGGTAGCCGTTTGAACTACACCTTGAGGCAACCACTTGGTGTAACCGCTCACATAGTTCCATGGAATTTCCCGCTGCAACTAGCAATTCGGTCAATCGCTCCCGCTCTCGCTGCTGGTTGCACTGTGATTGCAAAGCCTGCGTCTTGGACTCCACTTTCTTTGATTGCATGGGTGAAAGCTATGCAAGAGGCTGAAGTCGGGCTTCCTGCTAATGTATTGCAAGTGATTACGGGTTCGGGAGGTCTGATTGGAGACGCTCTTGCAGGTCACTCTGGAGTTGATGGAATCGTTCTAACAGGTGGGGTGCCAACAGGTCAAGCCGTAATGGCAAAGGCTAGTGAAAACCTGACTCCAGTAACTCTTGAGTTGGGCGGAAAAGGTGCAAACGTCGTTTTCCCCGATGCTAATCTGAAGTATTGCGCCAAGGCAATCTGCTTTGGTATATTCATGAACGCAGGCCAAATGTGTTGGGCTGGCTCTCGTTTAATCGTCCATGAAGATATACATGATGAATTAGTAGAAGCAGTTGTCGCTGAAATCTCAAAGTGGCCTGTTGGACCAGGAATGGAGGATGGAGTTAGAATGGGAAGTATGGTTCACACCTCGCATCGTGATGACGTGCTTGACATGCTGGCCAGAGGGCTTGCACAGGGTGGTGAAATAGCCTGTGGTGGAAAGGCACTCGACAGAGAGGGAGCGTTCATGGAAGCGACCGTAGTCACTGGTGTATCTTCTGAAAATCTACTCTTCCAAGAGGAGTTATTCGGGCCAGTTCTTTCTGTAACCAAGTTCAGCGAGGATTCTGAGGCACTCGCTTTGGCAAACGATACTCCATTTGGTCTATTGAATGGAGTTTGGACAAACGATTTATCTCGTGCGCACAAGTTCGCAAGAGACGTTGAATCTGGAATGGTGAGTATCAATGAATACCCGATTACATTCCCTCAAACAGCATTCACTGGATGGAAGCACTCTGGAATCGGTATTGAACAATCCAAGGATGCACTAAACTTCTACACGAAAGTGAAGAACGTCAATGTAAAGTTGTGATATTATGGAAGTTAGCCAGAGAGAAGGAGTAACTATTATCCAACTAACTGGCGGTTCTGCAACTCAGTCTTTCAGCAGAGAGTTTCTCCCGAAAATTAGAGATGCAGTTATGGACAATATTGGTTGCAAAGCAATAGTCATTACCGGAGAAGGCAAGTTCTTTTCCGCAGGTGCAGACATCAAGGCGTTTCAAAAGTCAATCGATGATGGAGATAGTGTCGAACTAATTCGTGAACTGACCGATATTCTTCATCCAATGCTAGTTAAGATGCGCACTTCGAAAACTATCTTCATTGCGGCGCTGAATGGGGCATCTGCAGGCGGTGGGCTCGGCCTTGCTCTTGCATGTGATGCGAGAATCGCAAGTCCAAATGGAAAGATGGCCGCCTCATATTCAGGAATCGGTCTTTCTCCCGATGGTGGAACAACCTGGTTACTTCCACGCTTGGTTGGCGAACAGGTCGCCCGCCGCTTCTTCCTTGAAAATCAAGTTTGGAGTGCGGAGGAAGCTTGCAAACTTGGAGCAATCGACGAAGTTGTTTCTGAAGACGATTTAATCGAGAGAGCAATCGAGATTGCAAACACCTGGTCACAGTGGGGCAGCCACACAAAAGAAGCGACTAAGCATCTATTGTTGACTCAAAATGTGAATGACTTTGAGACTCATCTCAAGCATGAACAGACTTTGATTGAAGCTGCTGGAACAACCGCATCCTTTGCAGAGGGAATTGATGCATTCTTATCAAAACGTAAACCTGATTTTTCTAACGATAGGTGATATGCATCGCACGTAAATGTGGAATTTGTAGAAAGGAAGGTCATGACAGAAGAACCTGTCCCACTCCCGATAACAAGGA
>NZLM01000062.1 GCA_002694245.1 Methanobacteriota archaeon | reverse complement strand
GAGAGCCTAGACGTTTTCGTAACAGATTTGGAAATATTTGCATCAGCTACTAGCGGGATGTATTTCCTAGTTGTCGAAGCTGAGTCGAATAAAATTTTGTGGAATGGCTCTGAGAATTCGAAGTCCTTTAATGTCGCAGAGGCAAGTGACGATGAAGGGTTCTTATCAGGCGCTGGCATGTTAATCGTAATTGGATTGGCAACCCTGATTTTGATACTTCTAGTTGTAGTCGTGATTCTAGCAAGGAGAGATTCTGGTGATGGAACATATGAGTATGAGTACGAGTATGAGGAAGAGGAGAAGTCCTATGCAGAGGTTCCAAGGTCAGGACCGCCATCTGCGGGCCCACCTCCAGCATCAGCCCCCGCTGTAGATCCGCTAATGGCCGCAGCTCTTGCAGAGTTCCCTCAGTGGGACCAGGCTACAATCCAAGGCTACTTTGACCAAGGATGGGACATTGATAGCTTGAGAGATTGGGTTAACAATAACCAGTGATTCAAGATGAACCTTGATTGGGATGATATTCATTGGGAGGACCCCGATGGAGGTACTATCGTATTGCACGGTATATTGCCTACAGTAGTATTTCCCAATGGTATGCGCCCAAGATTAACCTGGCACGGTCTCGGGATTATGGGTTCATCTGAAGAAATAGATGTATGGGCAGAAGAGGAAAAATCCGAAAAAGAGGACCCGGGGATTAATCTTGATAGCGCAATATTGAATGGTGGACTAGACAGTCTTTACTTAGAAATGCTAACCTGGGTTGAAGAACTACAAGTTGGTAAATTCCCAGACCCTGAGCCAAGGCGTTTGCATAAAGCGGCAGTAAATCACCAGCGTCCAGTTTTCTTTGCTGAGCCCGATATGGATGATGAATTGTGGGCTGAATATCTTGGAAGAGAAGCGAAAGCAATGACAAAGCCGTGGAAACTATTTCGAATAGTTTTCACATCGCGCAGATGGAGAAAAACGATTAAGAAAATGAGGAAAAATGTGGTTGAACAACCACAAAGAGAACCTGATGGTTTGCAGGCTGCTAGTGCCTTGGCAGCCACGTGGTGGTCACTAAACCGTGAAAATTCTGATGCCGAATTAAGCGCAGAAAAGGACCTCAGATTTGCTGCAAGACTCCGAGGAGGCCTTGCAAAACTTAGACAAAATCATGGCTCAGAAGCTGTTCTTCTAGTTCCAATTCAACAGGCCTGGAGAGAATCAATGCTAAATGCACTGAATTCGAACCCAAAACCAGAGGAGAGTTCATCACTTGTTGTCGCCTCGGGTGTAGAGGAGGAGTAATCATGAGCCGTGCAGCGAACATGGAAGTCCGTGTAGAAAATCTTCTTGTTAGGTTCAAACCATCACCTCCAGTTGACCTAGAAGAGGCCGTTGAAAGGCTCGGCGGAGTAGTCAACGGAGATGTCATAATCAAGATGCTAGATGCGCCACGTGCAACACTAATTATCGACTCAGAAGGACGTATNATTGTTCATGGNACACACAGAATTGAGGCTGCCCGTGCTGCTGCAAAAGAAATGTTGCTAAGAATGGGGAGAGATGACTCTGGCTTGGTTACAGAGTTGGGNCCNATCGTGGCCTCATTCAATTTTGGCGAAGAGATACCTATTCACAATATCAAGATGAATCTGGGTAGTGGCACATCGTCAATTGATGAAAGACTTGGATGTCTTAGACTAAACGACACAAGACATGATCTGGAGTTACTGATTTGGGAGAATGGTAGGTGCGTNGCTCTAAATGCTAGACATCCGAACATGGTTGCAATGTCAGCAGTTCATTGGAAAGCAAAATTTGCTGATAAGAAATCCTTGAAGGCGTGAGATGATGGATTGGAAAGGCCCAATCCTAGATGATCATTTTCATCTTAACCGAAATGGTCGTTTTTTAGATGCTGTAAAGGATTTCAAAAGAGTTGGAGGGACAGATTTAGTCCTAGTCCACTGTCCAGATTTTTCTAACCCTCCAACAACCAGAGAAGGGCACAAACAAGCATATGCTGATACCATTTCGATGTCAGAACAAGTCCGAGAGTTAGACATCGGTGTTCGAGTTATATTAGGTCCTCATCCAGCAGCATTCGCTCATCAATTTGAAACACTACAAGACCGAGCAGAAGAAAACTACTGGGATAGCATTGAAACAGCGCTTGAGTATGTGCATGAGGGAAAAGCACACGGTATTGGAGAGGTTGGCAGACCTCACTGGAAAGTATCTGATGAGATCTGGGAGCGCTCGAACTCATTGCTATTAGAGACAATGAAAATGGCTGCAAANGAAAGTATACCACTTCAATTGCACGTCGAAGGAGAATCTGATGAAACATATCCAGANCTGGCAGTTATGGCTGACAAAGCAGGATTAGATAGGAAAAAACTGGTTAGGCATTATGCTCCTGCGAGAGTNGATCACTCTTACACTTTNGGCATAACTCCAAGCGTTTTAGCCGGNAGTGGNTCAATNGACCAACTCATGCAGACATTTGAACAATCATCTAATGGATTCATGTTGGAAACAGACTACATGGATGACCCNAAAAGACCTGGAGCTGTTTTGGGNCCAAAGACAGTGCCAAAGCGTACTAAACAACTCCTAGCAGCAGGTCTTGACGAAGAAGTTCTCTATCACACACATGTTGACTTACCCGAGCAAATTTACGGTTCGATTTAACCAAGACTTCATGACCTTGGATACTCTCGCNTGGACTGGTGGAAACATGAAGAGAGCGATACTAATCTCTGTTATCATGTTGTTCTTACTCGTTCCAATTAATGCACAAGCACAAGGTGCACCAATCGGAGTTGAGGTTGATTGCGANCAATCTACAATCAATATCAATGTGCATCCTGAGCAAAACGAACCAGTAAGCGTAACCTGTACTGTTACAAACACNGGCTCCTTTTCCCAAGATGTTACNATTGAGAGTGAAGTAGAAGGAAANGATTTCTCATTATCACTCTCTGAAGACTCCTTTGACAAGATGGCTGCGGGTGATGAAGAGACATTCGTGGCGACCTTTGCTGCTTCACCCAGAATCGCTGTAATCAGTGAAGACTTTACTATCACTGCAAGGGTTACCAACTGGGGCATGGAGCCTGTAATGGTTCCATGGGGTCAGATGAATTCAACAGGAGAAATTGGCGGAACAGTCAACTCAATGCCGTATTCAAGAATGGACCTTGAAGTATCAAACCCATCAACAAGAAANATCGAGGTTTCGGAAGAAGCTACAATACAATTTACAATTTTTAATGACGGAAATCGTATAGATAATCTAGAGGTGGAGGTAGTCAACCAACAGGAAATTGAAGATGCAGGTTTCAAATTTGTATCAGACCCATTNTTCAGGGCGACAGTAAACCCCGGTTCCTCATCGGACCAAGGAAACATTGTTCTTGAAGCTCCATCAAGTGCNTCCAGCGAAATTTCAGTTCAGGTTGAACTTAGAGCATATTCCAAGTTNGACACCTCAGCAGAAGCTAGNGAAGTTTCGATCAGAGTGGTTGTTGCACCATCCAGCGGAGGNGGGGGCTCGATTGGTTTGAATGATTTTGACACAATGGATCAGGACAGTATAGCTATGATTGGNATGGCAGGNGGAGGGCTAATTGGTCTTATTTTCCTGCTCGTCATAATCTCTAGGCTCACCAAGAAGGCAGGTAAGCAGAAAATCGCTGCGAAAGAGGCAAAGCGANAAGCCAAGGCTGACAGAAAAGCATCTAAAAGAAATAAGAAATCNAANATAGTNGAAGAGGAAATCGAAGACGATTTTGATTTCGATGACTTAGATGATTTCGATGATGATTTNGATTTTGATGATTTGTGACNNTTTTTTGGTTACATATTGGTGAATTAAATTCACTTCATTAATCGCTTTCTTGCATACTTTTAGCATGGTAACNGTCATAGGCGTAATGGCTAGGGAAACACCTACCCTAAGGGTAGGTGCTAATCATGCTTGGTTTACAAGGTAAAGTTGCATTCATTTTTGGAGTGGCAAGTGAAGACTCCATCGCTTGGGCTATTTGTCAGAGTTTGGCAGAGGCAGGAGTGACTCTGTACTTAGGTTATCAGAAAAGATTCATGTCAAGAGTCTTTCAATTGAAAGATAAATTGCCAGCCATAGCCGGATTCTATCCTCTGGATGTTGCAACAGATGCAGATACCAAGGAATTTTTCGATGCATTNAGCAAAGATAATCCAGGTATGAAAGCCGANATNATGGTCCATGCTATTGGATTTGCACCAAGAGAATGTTTTGATAGACCNATCCTCTTTGTTGANGANGCAAGTATCAATACTGCCTACACAATTTCTGCAAACTCATTGCAGAGGTGTTTGAAGTTCGGTCTCCCATANCTAAATCCNGGTTCTTCAACAATCACTCTAACATATGCTGCATCGACNAGGCATGTGCCTTCTTATGGAATAATGAGTATGGCAAAAGCAGCACTTGAGTGTTGGACTAGAGAATTGGCATGTCATCTCGGACCTGAAGGGCATAGAGTAAATTCAATCTCAAGTGGTCCCATACGGACTATTGCTGCAAGTGGGATACCTGGTTTTGAGAATATCCTCGATCATGTGGCTGATAACGCACCTCTTCGNAGAAATGTCACTCAGTCAGATGTAGCAGGATGCACGACTTGGCTAGCATCCTCACTATCTTCGGGAGTTACTGGTCAGTGTATTCATGTNGACGCTGGNTATTCAATCACAATGGTGCCTCCAAGTATAATGGGTGAGTGAATATGACAATCAAGACCGCAAACGGTAAGGAAGTCGATGGACTCAATCAAGCTCCTTTCGAGCCTATTGCTGTCATTGGAATGGCTGCCCTTATGCCAGATGCAGAATCGATTGAGGAATTTTGGCAGAATATTATTGATGCACATGTTTCGATNAAAGAAGTACCAAAGGAAAGATGGGANCCTGANATTTACTGGGAGAATGGTGCNCCAGGAAATGTAACAGAAGGAAAGACTTACTCAAAAATCGGTGCCTTTGTTGAAGGCTATGAGTTTGATTGGAGAAGATGGAGACAACCTCCAGGCTCCTTGCCACAAATCGATCCATGCCAGTTATGGGCTGTAACCGTATCAGCAGATGCCATTGATGANGCAGGCTACGGTGAGGGTGGAAAAANCNTNGACAGAGCAAGAACTGGTGTAGTTTTTGCTAACGCCCTTGGTGGTGAAAATCGCTCAGAATCGAATCTCAGAGTTTTCAGTGCGGAGTTNCGTCAAATCGCAATNGATAGCGGTGCGACACCNGAACAAGCTGACGCTATGGTTGAGAAGGTGTGTGAAGGGACGCCGAGAATAGACGAGGATACCATGCCTGGAGAACTGGCAAATGTAGTCAGCGGAAGAGTGGCAAACCTACTTGATNTACAGGGTCCGAACTACTCCACAGATGCGGCATGCGCATCTTCTATGGCAGCCTTATTAGATGCATGCAGACTTCTTCAAACTAGACAAGTAGATACTATGCTTGCAGGTGCAACAGATCGCTGCATGGAGGCTCCTACTTATGCAAAATTTAGTGCAATTGGCGCANTATCACCATCACACTCAACTCCATTCGACGCTAGAGCAAACGGATTTGTGATGGGAGAGGGAGCAGGTGTTTTACTTCTCAAGAGATTATCCGATGCAATGGCTGATGGTGATGATGTNAAAGCCGTTATCAGAGGGGTTGGTGGTTCATCAGATGGAAGAGGAAAAGGTATCACGGCTCCAAGCCAGAGAGGTCAGGTACAAGCCGTTAGTAGAGCATATTCGCAAGCGGAATATGCTCCATCCTCGGTAGAACTCGTCGAAGCTCATGGAACTTCAACCAAGGTTGGAGATGCCACTGAATTGTCGACACTTTCTCTTCTGTGGACCGGGCTAGACGGAGGAGATCACATCGCAGTTGGTTCTGTAAAGAGCCAAATTGGTCATCTAAAGGCAGCTGCAGGAATTGCTGGAATAATGAAAGCGGCAAACGCAGTCTATCACAAAACAATCCCTCCTAGTGCTGGTTTCGTTAACCCTAACCCAACTGTTGAGTGGCATGAGATTCCGTTCTTTGTGCCAACAGAGGCTAGAGATTGGCCAGAACCAGCCAATCACCCAAGGAGAGCTGGAGTATCTGCGTTTGGTTTTGGAGGCACAAATTTCCACGTTGCGATCGAGGGATTCGACCATGAATATCACACGAATTTAGTTGAACAATGGAAAGGGCGTTGGGAAGCATATTCTGGAAAAGAAATGGAATCCGAGTTAATACCCTCAATGACACACGACGAGATTAAATCAGTCGAAGGTGGAATCTTGCTAATCTCAGGTAGCGATATCCATGCTGTAAAGTCTAAACTTGAGAGTGTGGTGTTCTCTGGTCCTAATTTCGATGATGATCCAAACGGAATGCGACTTTCATTCACACTTCCTAAACATTGGTCATTTAGTGTATCCGATAATGTCCGGTTGGCATTAATCGCTACAAGTTGGCAGGAATTCGAGAAGAGACACTCTCTCGCATTGAAGACCATGACTGATGAAGATAAATGGGGATTCTTGATGTCTCAAGGAATTCTGATAAGTTCCGACCCAGCACTACCACCCGAAGCAAAAGTAGCACACATGTATCCGGGACAAGGTAGTCAGTATGTTGGGATGACAAATGACCTTAATTCTAGGTACACAGGAGTTGGTGATGTTTGGAATAAAGCAGATATCACAATGGTTGACGTTCTTGATGGAGAAACTCTCTCTTCCTTTGTACTTAGAGAGGGTTTAACGGATGAGGATAAGAAAGAAGCAGAGCACAAGCTCAAGCAAACTGAATACACACAGCCTGCGATGCTTACTGCAGATTTAGCAATTGAAGCTGCATTAAACGCTCATGGCCATATGCCTGATATGGTTGCAGGGCACAGTTTAGGTGAGTACGCTGCTTTGATGAGCGCAGGAATACTTGACATGGATGGAGCCCTAAGAGCAGCTGCTGCCAGAGGCACTGAAATGGGCAGCGTTGAGATAGATGACAAAGGTCTGATGGCGAGCGTATCAGCGCCATATGATAGAATTGCGGAGATTATCGAGGAGATAGATGGTTACGTAATTGCTGCAAACAAGAACTCTCCGAAAATGACAGTTATTGCTGGAGAAACCGCTCCGGTAAAAGAAGCAATGTCTCGCTTTGAGTCTGAAGGTTTCCAGTGTGTTGCATTAGCAACCAGTCATGCCTTCCATTCACGTATTGTCGCACCTGCAAATGAACCGCTTCGTAGATTTTTGGAAAGTCTCGATATTAGGTGGCCAAGAATCCCAATTACTAGCAATGTGGATGGCGGTTGGTATCCTATGGATAATGGCGGGGATGCCAAAGAAGCAATTTTGTCTAAATTAGCGCCACAGATGGCATCAAGCGTTGAGTGGACTTCACAAATTAACTCAATGTATGACGCAGGTGCAAGATTGTTCCTTGAAGTAGGGCCCAAAAGGGCGTTAACAGTTTTTGCTTCACAAATCCTTGAAGGAAAACAAGCATTGCCGGTGATGACTAATCATCCCAAGGCAGGCGGGATTGCAACATTTTTGTCAGCACTTGGCACACTTGCTTTGGCTGGTAGAGTTCCTAATTGGCCTGACAAAAATAGTCCACATCTTACTGAAGGATTCCGAGCAGGCCCAATTGAAGCAAAGGCAAGGACTCAGATTCCAACTCAATCTCTCAAGCAAAGAAGCAGACCATTACCCAGCAAAGGAGGCGAAGTTCCTGCTCCAGTAATATCAAAATCAACACAAGCATACGTTGATCCAGATGCAGCGAAGAAAGCGCTAGTGGGTAATTTAATCTCTGCTCAAACCGGATATCCAGCGAAATTCTGTCAAGGGAATGTCGACATGCGTGCAGTTCTAGGAATGAGCGATGAACAGATCCAGAGCGTTATCACAACAGTTCATGCTCAGTGCAGCACAGACTCAGACTGGGATATCTCAGTCGCAAAGTCACCTGCTGATATTACAAGGTGGATAATCGATACTCCAAAACAGGGTGATAATTCGATCAGAGCAACAAAATTTGACGATAGAGGCGATGACCCATACGTGATCACCGGAATATCCCTTGGGCTTCCTGGAGGAGAGCGAGTATTCGATGAAGGTAACTTCGAGAAGTTAGTGCGTGGAGAAACTTGCATCTCAGAGGTCACAGATGATTACAAACAAAGGTTGCTTGACAAAAACATAGTCCGTTTAATCAAAGGAAGAGATGGCAGTGTTGGCATGGAAGCTGCTAAGGAATTTGGAGATATTCCTCAGTTAGCCGGCATCAAATCTGCATTCGATCCAACCAAAGAGTTTGGAATTGATGCCAAGGTTGCTGCAGCTTGGGATATAACAACACAACTTGCTTGCGCTGCAGGGCTGATTGCATTAAAGGATGCAGGAATTCCCCTAACTCCGGTTGAACAAGTTGGGAAGGGCGGTCTCAGATTAATACGGTCATGGCAAATGCCATCCGCATACAGAGACAGAACCGGGGTTGTGTTTGCATCTTGTTTCTCAGGACATCAAATGGCTGCTAAGCATGCGAAAGTAAACGGTGATGATGGAGAAGGGAGATTCGATAGAAGATACCTGTTCCAAATATTGAATATGGGTCATTCTCAGTTCGCTCAACATGTCGGGATTAGAGGTCCAAACACAACAATCAACCTAGCTTGCGCCTCAGCAACTGCAGCATTTGGCGTAGCAGAGGATTGGCTTGCAAACGATCGGTGTGACAGAGTTGTGATTATCTCAGCAGACGATGTCACTGGTGATGATTTGTGGGATTGGATTGGTTCAGGATTTGCTGCTAGTGGTGCAGCGGCTACTAGTAATGTGATAGAAGATACTGCAATCCCATTCGATAAGCGAAGAAACGGACTCATTTTGGGAATGGGCGCTGCTGCTTTCGTTGTTGAGCGAAAATCAGAATCTGACGCTAGAGGTGTTCAACCTATGGCAGAATTACTTGGAACAAAGATAGCAAATTCAGCATTCCACGGAACAAGGCTAGATGTTGATCACGTAGCACAAACTGTTGATGATTTCATAACAGAAATGGAAAACCGCTGGAGCCTTAATCGACATGATATAGCGCCAAACACAGTCTTCTTCTCTCACGAAACGTTTACTCCCGCTAGAGGGGGTTCTGCTCAAGCTGAAGTTAAAGCACTAAGAGATACTTTTGGGGCCAGCACAGATTCTCTTGTTATTGCGAATACGAAAGGCTTCACAGGGCACCCTATGGGCGTCGGTATAGAAGATGCATCGATGTTTTATGGACTAATGACAGGAAGAATACCGCCAATCGCCAACCATAAAGTGCAGGATGAAGAGTTAGGTAATCTCAATCTATCCAAAGGTGGAGATTACCCCAATTTGCGCTATGGAATTAGATTTGCAGCAGGTTTTGGTAGCCAAATAGGTCTTTCTTTAGTAAGAAAGTTCGATATGCAAGGAGACAGAATTAACAAGAAAAAATTGCTAGCTTGGAATCAAAACCAAGCAGGTACAAATAATCTAGAATTAAGAATACTCGAAAATAAATTGGTTGCCTATGTCGACGGTGAAAACAACCTGCATGGAGGAATTCAAGGTATTGAGTATGCGAAATTTGACGGCTCGCAAACAGCTCCAGTTATTGTTGAAGCACCANCGGTTGTAAANCCTCTNANAGAGCCAATTGTTCAGCAAACAAGACCAGTAATTGAGCCANCNGTAAGGCAAGAAGAAACTCNACCCGNAACAGGAGATACNGTAGCGATAGTNGTGGAAGTGGTTGTAAACCATACTGGTTATCCTGCAGACTTTGTTGAATTAGATCAGGATCTTGAAGGTGAGCTTGGAATTGATACTGTAAAACAAGCCGAAATTATGGCTGAGATAAGAGAGAAGTTTGGGCTGCCTGTGGACGAAGATTTTGTCCTTGCAGATTACCCAACCCTCAATCACATGATTGATTATATTCACAAAATGAANGGAGACGATANATCGNTTTCTATACCAGCTAAAGTTGTTGCAGAAGAAGAAGTAAAGACTGTAGAGCAACCTNTTATTGAAGAAACTAAACCTACACCACTTAGTGAGATCTCATCCGATTCANTGGACATAAAGCCAAAACTAATCGNTGTGGTTGTCAAGCANACCGGTTANCCTGAAGATTTCATAGAAATGGANCAGGATTTGGAAGGGGAGTTGGGTATTGACACTGTGAAACAGGCCGAAATAATGGGAGATGTCAGAGAAATATTTTCCCTTCCAGTAGACGAAGATTTTGTTTTATCTGAACATCCTACTTTGAATCACTTTGTATCATATATACAGATGATGAAAGGTGTAGGNTCAGGNGNTGTNGAGCCAACAACAATCCCTGCTCCAAAAAATGACCAGCAGACGATTGCTANTACTGATGTAAAAGAAAAGCCCATTTCAACTCAACCANTTATCCAGGCGTATAGTGAGGANATACAACCGCAATTGATTGGTGTTGTTGTTAANCANACNGGCTACCCAGAAGATTTCATTGAAATGGATCAAGACCTTGAGGGNGAATTAGGAATTGATACAGTAAAACAGGCCGAGATAATGGGTGACGTNAGGGAAATATTCTCACTACCAGTAGATGAGGACTTTGTTCTATCAGATCANCCAACATTGAATCATTTCGTAGCTTACATCCAAAAAATGAAGGGTGATAGTCCAGAAGTAGCCGAACAAACCACTGTGCCANAGATCTCCCAAGCGCAACCAGAAATCGACAGCAAACCTTCAGTGACCAAAGCGAATGCTGGTTCGCGTAGGTGGCAAGTTGAGATTGAACCATGCCCAGCNCAGGCTGAAGGTCTACCAATAAGTGGAACGATCGTAATCACCCAAGATAGTTGGGGAGTCGCTGATGCATTAGCAGAGAGACTATCCTCAAAAGGACTGTCAATCGCTAAAATTGGATTTGAATTTGGTGCAAAATCGGTTACAGAGCAAGAAGAATTGTCCGGCCACACATTCAGAGCGGACCCGAGTAGTGAAGAACAAATTGCAGAGATATGCACAAGAATTTCTGGTGTNGGCGGCCTTATTCACTTAGCACCTCTATCGCTTACAGGTAGTTCCTGGGAGCAAAATGGGCCATCAAATCAAGTAAACCTCTCATCGCAATCCTTCTTTGGACTTCTAAANGGGCTAGACAAGCAATTTGCTTCAATATCCTCTGGGATTGTTGCAAGCGTAACAGCCTTGGATGGAAGGCATGGAAATAGAGGCGAGAGGTTCAACTCTCTTGCATGTGGTGCTTCGGGCGTAACCAAATCATATTCGTTCGAAAGGGAGAACCTCAGATGTAGAGCNCTTGACTTACACCCAGAGTTGATAATCGATGCAGATAATGCTGCTAAATTGATTGAGGAGGACATGCTAAACGCCGGTGGCGAAGTTGAAATCGGTATTGACAGAGATGGAAGGAGATGGACCATGGTTTGCTTCGCAGAGGACTTAACCGAAGATATTGAACCTCTGAAACCTGATGATGTCTGGCTAGTAAGCGGAGGAGGATCTGGTGTAACTGCAGCCTCAATAATTGGTGTATCTAATGCTAGTAAGAATTCAAATGCCACCTTTTTACTGCTTGGAAGAAGTAAGTTNATTGAAGAAACATCCTCTTGGCTGGACTGGAATCAAGATCAACTGAATGATAGGAAGATGAAGTTAAGGGAATCCTTNGTTGAAGAATCAGAATCTGGTAAAGTCACAATGGTAGAATGGAACAATGCTTGGACAAGATACACAAGAAGTATGGATATTTATCGTACGATAAATGACATTCAATCAGCAGGTAATATTGCTGAGTATCATTCTGCAGATGTAACTGATGCGGAGTCGATCAAGGCTGCAGTGGAAGGTAGGAAAGTGACAGGCATAGTACATGGCGCAGGACTTGAGGAGTCGAAGTTAGTNTCTGATAAATCGTGGTCTATGTTTGACCTTATTGTTCGAGTCAAGATTGATGGNTGGAAGGCATTGATAGCCGCAGCCGGCGATTCTTTGCGCTTTGCATGCGCATTCACAAGTGTAGCAGGAAGATTTGGAAACGGTGGCCAAACAGATTATGCGGCAGCCAATTCAATACTTGATGCTGAAATGGCTAGAATGACTGCTAACTCAGAATGTAGAGCAGTAGCGATTGGCTGGACNGGATGGCGAGACGTTGGTATGGCAACTAGNGGGTCAATAGAAGCGGTATTCGAATCAGCAGGAATCGAAACTCTAGCGGTTGATGACGGAGTTGAAATCTTCGTCAAAGAGGCACTAGCGGGCGGAAAAAGGCGAGTACTAGGATGTGGATCTTTAGGTATGATGGATAGGTTTGACTCATTCCGAGAACCTCCGCTGAAGTTACCTCCAAACATGGCAGCATCCATAGCAGACCCACGTAGGTTCCCATTAATCGATAAGCTACTGAGCCTAGACGAATCTAAATCACTAGTTTCGCAATGTACAATCTCTCGCAAGGATCATCCTTTCCTGATTGACCACTCAATCGATGGAGTACCCTACCATCCCGGTGTAATGGCACTAGAGATGTTTGCTGAAAATTCGTTACTGTTATTCCCTGAGCACAGTTTGGCAGGTTTTGAGNATGTCACNTTTGGCCTTCCTGTCAAGTTGATGAANAGNTCCCTAACACTACGCGTGGAGGCTGAANTAAGCAAGCAGGATGGCGATTTAAAGTGGGTTAAATGCCGNTTAGTTAGCGATCTAACCAATTCTAAAGGAGAAGTGTTTGGAGAGCCTCGACTGCATCATGAGGCAACAGTCCGTTTGGTAGAGGCTGGTGAAAACCTTTCCCAGTTCCTTCAAAACGAAGTAGATTCATTGCCAGAAATAGGTACACCTCCTATGGGTGAGTTGCAGCATCACTCGAGTTTCATTTACTTACGATATTTCCATGGCCCTAGGTTCCAATCTCATGGTGGGGTATTGAGAGGAATTGACAACGGTGTAGATGGTATAGCATTAATGAGGCATCAATTACCAGTAAAAGACCAGTTCGCACTAGAATCTGATGGAGAGGAAGTTCTTCTTGACGCATTACCAATGCTAATTGAAGCAGGTTTCCAAAATGCTGGCTTAGCAGCGATGGAAAGTGATGGATACTCCAGCTTACCGGTTGGTATTGAATGGACAACTATGCTTAGAGTACCAGATGCAGATGAAACCCTTAGGATGCGTTCGGTGAAGGTATCTTCTGAAGACAGTGGAATCACAGTTCACGATGTAGTCATTGTTGGTGATGATGATGCTCCAGTCTTGTCTCTAAAGGGACTTAGACTGAAAGCGATGGGTGAAGTTCCTGAAGACCAGCGTTTTACTCTTGAGAGGTGATAAAGTGGAAATTATGGATCCAGTAACGGGTCCTCGTATGCTACTTGCAAGAAGTAGAATCACAGACTGTGCAAGTCAATTAGCTGAGGAAATCCCTCGTGCAACAACCAAAAGGCTTGCAGAGCACAATTCTGGTAGGCTTTTGCTTGAGAGGTGTTTAGAACATTGGGGCATACCAGTCGATCTGATAGAGGTCCTGAGAACCGAAGAAAGGGCACCATATCTTTCCTGGCTAAATGGAGTTTGGAAAAATGAGCCATTACCTGACATCAGTATTGGCCACTCCGGGGAGTGGGCAGTATGCGCTCTTATCGAGCCCGGGTATTGGATCGGAATTGATGCCGAACCAAAGAATAGGGGAATTAATTCCAATGCACTCAACATGATGGCAAAAGGCGATGAGTTAAATTTTCTAATTGAAAATTCAAAAATGGCAATTGAAATCTGGACTGCAAAAGAAGCAGTTCAGAAGGCCCAAAAATTGGGAATGAACCTAAATCCTCGTGATATTATTTTGAAAGAGTACAATGTCAAATCGTTTGTTTTTGATGATCTTATGGTATCTCTATCATGGAGAGAAGCTGGAGAATATCCAAAGACAGCAGAAGACGATTTACTGGAGAAAACCTCCAAGGCGATGAGAGAAAATCCTGATTTTATCGTGGGTTGTAAAACCTCAAGGAGTAACATCTGACGGGCTAGACACTCTTTGATTAAGTATGAGTGCAAGGGTAATTCATGGACAGAGGTCTAGTAAAGTGGATATCCTCATCTACGATTCTAGCCTCAATGTGCTGTTTACCATCTGTAATCATGGTCATGTTTGGGCTGAGTTCTGTAACAACAGCTGCAGCACTTTCTGATACACTCTATTGGGGTACTGATGGATATTGGTGGTTTAGACCAACTCTCCTAACAGCTTCTGCAATAATGGTCATAGTTGGTCTGATCTCATATTTCAGAAAGCAAGGAGTCTGTACCTTTGACGATGTCAAAAAGGATAAGCGCAGGGTTGTGAACGTTTCTTTACTTGTGATCACAATCGCTTTTGTTTCGTACATGATATTCAATTATGTCATCCTGGAGATACTGGGCATTGCAGTCGGTCTTCCTTGGGAAGATGATGCGTTTTGGAATTAATCATAATTCCATATTTAGTAAACTGTCCATATGTAAAATCCGGTCAATATTGACATCGGTATCAGATAGAACATTACTCTAACGACTGGATTAGTGGTTTCTTCACCCTCATCCATGAATTCACTGTCCTTTGTTACAGCTTCTCCAACTGCTGCGATTATTTCAGCCACAGCATCAGGCATAGTCTCACCTATACATTCAGGTTCCTTATTTCAGGAGTTTGGTCTGCGATGATAAACTCAAGCATAGCAGCCCACATCACGAATTCCATACTCTTTTCCAGTTCCTCTTGCCCACCAACTTCTTCAATCATGTTATCAAGGGTATCAGTAGGTGAGTGGTATGCAGAATAATCCTCATCATATGCACCAAGGTGGAATATAGTCTGTGCACCTAAGTTGCGGAAGGTAACATGGTCTGACCTTCCGAAAGTATCTTCATGGACATCGAAAACAAGGTCTGCGTGTTCATCCCAGTGCTGGTCACAGCCAGCACCATAGGTTCCATCGATTCTAAGAGTCATTGGTGCTTTGAGGACATTCCAGTGAACGTGTTCTAGGACTGTTGTAATCTCGACATCTTGCACATCAGGATCAGAATCTGGACCAGACCATGCATGGTAAGGGAAAGGATCACCAACTCCATTTTTGTGAGCAGGCCAAGACATTCCCATCATATCCATATTGATGTAGAACTCCAGTTCCTTGTCATGTGGCAGACAGTATTCACACTGGTTGTTAGCAAAGGCGTTACTGCCACGCAATCCCTCTTCTTCACTTGACCACAGCGCTAGGAAAGTGTCACAATCAAAAGTCAAGTCAGCAAAAGCCCTTGCATACAGCATCATCGCTACAGTTCCGGCAGTATTGTCGTAAGCCCCTTCATATGTTCCTCCGCCAGGCGGACCTCCGGGAGGTGCTATGTCCATGTGGCCACCCATTCCCTGGACACAATCATCTCTAACGCCTCTTTTCCAAGCGATTACATTCAAGCTCTCTGGTTGAGCCAAGTTACCGTGGTCTGTAACTCTGAGTAAGTGAGTCTCATATCCAAGTCCCTCAAAATGACCTTTGAAATATTCTGCAGCACGCTCGTAGAATGCGTTACCTGCGCCCATCCAGCGATTTACATATCCTCCGCATTTTGTAGTATCAGTACAAACACTTGTTATGAAGTCAATCTTCTCAAACCATTCCTCTCCGTTAACTATCGGTGTTCCTTCTGTGATTGGGACTTTGACTATCTTGTTTTGTCCATCATCGCTCATGAACGTGATGTTAACTTCTGTAGTGTAGGGTGTGGTTAGAAACTGTCCAAATACAGTGTTTTTGTCTACCATCACGCTGTGGCTTTTGACATATGTCCCGTTAATAAATATCAGAACATTTGGCTCAGTCATTATNGCGTTACCTTCCCCTTCAAGAGTGAAGTCATGAAACTCACCACTGCGCAAAATTGCATCTTCAGGATTTACGAAGTCAACCTGAAACGATTCAGATGGTACAATCTCTTTGATTNCTTCATCGCCAAAGCAACCAGCAAGCGGAGCGATTACGAAGATTGTAGTCAGTAGCAGGGCGGATATCCTACGACTCATGCGCTNCGCGCATATTGCAAACTAATTCAACATATTGTGCTAATGTAAATCCATCGTAACAATTAGCAAACCTACTACAGGNAATGACTAATCGATTAAGGCAAACAACATAANCCAAACATATGGTAAATGCTGCTAATTTACCGATTACAGAATTGCCTAGATGTTTGGACTAGGACTACACTATCATTTCGAGAATTGGCTTATGAAGTCCCAGACAATTTGGCTCGATTGAACTAAACCTTGCGTCCCTTGGAATATTATGTAATCATCATTGATAGGATTGTTAGCGTATGGATTATGCTGGGCTGCATAGATTGTCATGAGCCGGATCTGTGCATCATTTTCACAATCAGAGAATCCTTGGACGGTGTACAATGCATTCGCTTCATACGTTTCTAATCCTCCAGTGCAATTGTTAAGCTCACTCCATTCGAATATGTTCTCAATAGCTCCAGTATCGTAAGCTTCGGGGTTTTTCCACATTTCTTCATTCCANGGAACACTAAGTACAGTTGATTCGTAAAGAACAACTTGGTCAAGGAAGCCATGCACTTCCATNACTGGTATCGGAGAATAGGTAGTTGTGTGTTCAGTTAGTAGGTACATAGCCATGCATCCAACTGCTGCAAAGATATGGCTAGATTCCATTGCTAGTCTTTGTGACATAGCACATCCATTGGACCATCCAGAGGCGTATATTCTGTTTGTATCAATATTGTATTTNTCAATTACAACCTGTATCATCTTTTCAATGAAGCCTACATCATCAATATCCTCGTTAACCGAATGGGAGCAACACCATCCAGCATTCCATGCTTGGTTTGTGTTACCGGTTAACTTGTCAACGCTAGAATCACCGTCNGGGTAAACAACNATGAAACCTTCTTCTTCTGAAATTGTGTCAAATGATGACATGTGTCTTTGTTCNGTNGAGTGGGAACCAAANCCATGCATATCAACAATTAGTGGTACTGNAGTTGAGGAATCTAGTGTTTCTGGAACATGNGTTTGCCAGCATCTTGTTAGNTTGTCNTGTTCAAGGCANGTAAAGATTCCATCTTCGAAATAATCTGGAATTTCGTACATTGAATCATTGTTAGAATAACTGGATTTGTTATTCTCAGAAATGCANCCTGAAAGGGCGACAGACAGCACAAGGAGTGCGTGAAATGCAGCGATTTTTCTGGCGCCCATGTTAACTCCCTGACATCACATAGACATTAATTTTGCACAGTTTCCTANANCGAGATATTTGAGTAAAAAAGGTGCGGATAGCGGGAATCGAACCCACGACATGAGGTTGGAAACCTCAGGTGATAACCACTTCACCATATCCGCGCAGTGTTCTCTGCGAGGGCTTTCCATTCTTAGCCAATTCGGTCTTAATTCCTTGGAGGAATTCTGCCAAACATGTTGCCTTCTTCCATCACGAAAGAACTCGCAACACGGCGATTAAGATGCTCCTGCCTCTCTGCTTTTTTCTTCAGGGAATTTCTTCGAGCGTTAAACGCCAACGCAAATAGTAAGAGAAGTGCAATACTTATCGCTGCAATTTCTTGGATGTGGTTATTCTCCTGAGCATTATTCGTGTTTTCATCAAAAGTATCCCCCTCATCAGAATTGATCGAATGTATTTCTAAAGATAGTACATCTAAAGACGAAGAGGCTCCCAACTCGGTAACCTCTATCACAGAAGTGAATTTACCTCTCTCTTTCACATCACCAGTAAATTGAACCGGTCTTGTTTCTCCTCCCGGGATTTCGATTAGAGATGTCCGGAATCTTGCATCTATCTCATTGATAGACCTCCACTCAACCTTTACTGCAAGTGGATTTTGAATATGATTAGTGACAGTACATGATACTGAGATTGATACTGCTTTTGCTAAATCTACTCGGAACGATGTGTTAAGGCATTCAATCGTAGCCTCGGCTACATTTCTCGATGCATTATCCGGCCAATGGTCCGCAAGGTAAGCACCTGGAGTATTGTTATCACCATATCCATCGCCGTCTGAGTCTATGTGCTGAGAAGGAATATCTGGGAAAGCATCACCTGTATTTGACCACCCATCAAAATCATCATCGGGACAGCCTGCAACATCGTAGACAGAGGTACCTGCATCGTAAGGACAGAAATCACCGTTTGTACCGTCTGAGTTATCTCCAAACGAATCTCCATCAGTGTCTACGTATTGAGTTGCGTCATCTGGTAAAAAGTCCTCATTGTCTGCCCAAGTATCCCCATCAGTGTCAACACACCCAACATTGCCACTAGTGGATGTTCCAGGTGTAATCGGACAGAAATCGATATTGTCGCCAAATCCATCTGAGTCATTATCTGCCCATTCCGATTTGTCATTAGGGAACAAGTCCTCTGAATCTGCCCAAGAATCTCCATCACCATCTAGGCAGCCTAGGATGTTTGCAGAGCTATTTCCATAGGTTGTAGGACAGGAGTCAGGATTGTTTCCTTGGGAATTATCTCCGTAACCGTCAAAATCGGTATCATTCCACTGACTATAGTCCATAGGGAATGAGTCACTATTGTCAGCCCAAGTATCTTGGTCGGCATCAAAGCAGCCAAGGGTTCCATTCGTGGAGGTTCCTGAGACAAATGGACAATCATCTTCAGCATCATCATAGCCATCCCCGTCACTGTCAAGGTACCGTGTTTCATCGAGAGGGAAGTCGTCGTTTAGATCAGAATAACCATCACCATCGGAATCTAAGCACCCTAGCCTGTCAATTGTTGAGTTGCCAAATGTCAATGGACAGTCATCAGGAGAATTGCCGTCCTGACTATCTCCGTACCCATCCCCATCGACGTCAGAGTATTGTGTGTCATCTAATGGTAATGCGTCTATTTGGTCAGCCCAACCGTCACCATCGGTATCTGGACATCCAAGAGTTCCACCTTCGGTTGAGTTACCCCAAACCGTTGGACAGGAGTCAGGATTTGTTCCACCAATATTGTCCCCATACCCATCTCCATCAACATCATGCCATTGAGTTGAATCATTTTCGAATCTATCCTCCTTGTTTGCCCATCCATCATTATCGTTGTCTGGACAGCCTAGGGTGTTATTCTGCCACGAATCCCCGTACGTGGTAGGGCAATCGTCTGCGAGATTTCCGGTTGGTTCATCTCCAAACCCGTCGCCATCAGTATCATTCCACTGTGTTTTGTCAGAAGGGAATACATCGTATTCTACAGTCCTTCCATCTCCATCAGCATCCAGACATCCTTGCAGAACCCAAGTGGAGTTGCCATGGAAGTTAGGGCAATCATCTTCGCTATCTGCAAAACCATCACCATCGGTATCAATTGATTTTGTTGGATCGCTAGGCCACAGGTCTGATGAATCAGAAACACCATCTCCGTCAGAATCTAAACACCCTTGAAGATCGATAGTAGATGTTCCCCAGACTGTTGGACAGTCATCCCAGTTTGTTGCGGGATTCGGGTTATCGTAATATCCATCCCCGTCAGTATCTAGCCATTGCGTAGGGTCACTGGCAAGGATATCGTTGAGGTCTGACTGGCCATCGCCATCTCCATCTAGACATCCATTTCTATCCAATGTGGAATTACCCCAAACACTCTCACAAGCATCAGCTCCTTGCATAGCGTCCCAACCTCCATCTGGGTCAGACCAAGAATCAGAGTCAGAGTCAGGGCATCCGTACCTATCACTACTTGATGTTCCAACAACAGAGGTGCATGAATCAGGATTTATTCCACCAGGGTTGTCGCCAAATCCATCACTATCACTGTCTGACCACTGCGTTGGTTCGTTAGGGAAGTCATCTCCAACATTTGACCAACCGTCACCGTCTCCATCAGGACAGCCTGACTTATCTTGAGTAGATGTGCCGGGAGTATTTACACAATCGTCGAGGGTATCGATGAATCCATCTCCATCAGCGTCAGCAGATATGTTGATCATCGAATAGGGAGCATCGATTACCATAGCGAATTTTTGTGGGCCAGTTGGTATATTCGTTCCATTTACGTGAATCTCCCAAAGGCCTGCCATTGGAGAGGAAATCTTTGTTCCAATTAGGTTGTCTAGATTGTTTCCATATTCAATCCAGTTTCCGTTTGGATCTTTTACTGCGAAATCGATGTCATTTACTAGATTAGATGATGCGGCAGGAGTACTTGCAGGGTCTGTCCATGAAACCATCACCTTGAGGTCCGGTGCACCACTTGGCACAGTAAATTTCCAACCTCTAGTATCTCCAGTTCCTACAGATTCATCATCAACCCATGATGAATTAACTGCTCTATCGAGGTCTACTAGACCCCAACCCTCGTGGTTGTTTGGAGCAGTTTCTCCGGCTCCATTGGTTGAGGAGCCATATTGTCCTGCCATGTCATGGGCACTAGCTGTGATTATCCCTTTGACTAAAGCGCTAGAGGGCGTTGTATGATTCAAGTTGTCAATTAGGTGTTGATACAATAGCGCTGATGCTCCTGCCGTGATTGGAGTGGCCATACTTGTGCCACCCATGTAGGTGTAGTCGCTGTTAGTGTGCGATCCCCATCCAGTGCTAGTTGTTTGTCGGCTTTTTGCTGAAAGAATAAATGTCCCGGGTGCGGACACGTCTGGTTTTAGCCTACCATCATCGACAGGCCCTCTGCTAGAGAATGCTGCCATACCTTCCGTATTGTTGGCCATCCTGTCTGAGTTGATGGGGTCCTGCGGGTAGTCGCCTGGCCACCATTGACCCCATTCGCTAGTGATTTGGGTTCCTCTATCATTTTCAGAAGCTCCAACTGTGAGTACATTTTTGCTAGTAGCAGGGGCACCCATACTGTCTAGATCGATTTCACCATCACTGTTGGAATCTGTGCCTTCATTAGCAGCGGCGAACAATATCAGCATACCTGTATGGTTTCTTGCAGAATGATCTGCTTGCATGGAATTTGTTGTATATTGGCCTGCTACAGATGAGCCCCATGAGTTTGTGTGTATGTGGGTTCCATTAGCAGCAGCATCATCGAACATATCGCTCAAATCGTCAGGAATTCCCATCAACGTATAATCA
>NZLM01000061.1 GCA_002694245.1 Methanobacteriota archaeon | reverse complement strand
AAGATGGGTGCACGGTCATAGCGGTGGTGTTTACCCGGTCCCATCCCGAACCCGGAAGTCAAGCCCACCTGCGTCAGTTCTGGTACTGTGGTGCGAGAGCCCACGGGAAATTCTGTCACTGTGCCCCTCTTCTTTCCTTCGGGAAGAATCCCCGCTGTCACTTCGGTGACGACTTGGCCGCATTCCGCAAAGGTCGGAGTGCGGCCTTTTCCAATTTTTTACATCAAACTACAACGAAGGAGTCAAGAACTGAAGTTGTTCCACAAGAGTTGAGACACATGCCAATCACCACAAGCGACATAATCGGTTCTGACCAAGTTGGAATCTATTTAGCGGTCTGTGGTAACGTGGTGTTTCACCCGCACGAGTTAAATGAAGAGGCATTGAACAGGATTGATGAGTACTTAGGACTTGAAAGGTACGCACTTTCAATTGGGGGCTCATCTCTAGTTGGGGCTTTGGTAACTGGCAACTCTAAAGGGATGGCAGTAGCAGATATAGCAACAGAATCAGATATTGATGTGTTGACTTCTTTTGGTGATGTAGTCGTTATGGAAGGTGGAGTTAACACAGCAGGAAATCTTCTCCTTTGCAACGAAAATGGAGCAATTGCATCACCTGCAATTCCGGAAGAAGGTGTGGAAATAATATCCGAAGTATTTGGAATTCCAGTAGCAGTCTCATCCATTGCTGGAGAGGATGTCGTAGGATCTTTAGGGGTCGCAAATGATCACGGAGTTTTACTCCACCCTGATGTCTTACCTGATGAAGTGTTGTTAATAGAGGAGGTTTTGGGTGTATCTCCTATGGTTGGTACTGTAGCTTTTGGCTCTCCCTATGTTGGAGCAGGATTAGCGGCTTCAAATAACGGAGCAATTGCAGGTAGAGAGACAACTGGACCCGAATTAAATCGTATAGAAGACGCATTGGGACTGATTTGAATTTAGTGCCAATATTCAAAGGCGTTATGCTAAAGCGCTTATCTTATGGGCGAATGTCTCTATGCTGGCAAGGTGAAAGAAGTCTGGTCAACCGATGACCCAGATATTCTCGAATTTCGATATACAAACCAAATTTCTGTTTTTGATCAGATTATACCATCTTTAATCCCTAGAAAAGGTGAATCTCTGAACAGAACAACGACACACTGGTTTGAACTTGTAGAAAAAGAAGGGATTTGTCGAACTCACTTAGTTGAAAGGAATGCAGCTGATCGTTGCTTAGTAAGGAGAGTAGATATCTTTAGAGAGCCCGGAACAACTCCGAGAGATGGAGAATGGGTGTTCGTACCTCTGGAAATCGTTTGTAGACACTACTTGGCAGGGTCAGGATGGAGACGTTACAAGCGTGGTGAATTAACAGCCGAGGAATTAGGCTTTGAAGCAGGAACCGTGCTTGAGGAAGGAGTAAAACTACCATCTCCTTGTGTTGAGGTTACTACCAAGTTCGAAGCTTATGATAGACTAATTGACAGAGAAGAAGCTCTTGAAATTGCAAATATAACCGAGGAAGAATTAGATTCTTTGATTGATGTGGTGATTAAGGTCGACGCCTTGATAGAGCGTGAAGCCCTAAAGCGTGGCTTGATTCATGTAGATGGAAAGAAAGAATTTGCCTTAGGGCCAGGAAGAGTGCCAGTACTGGTTGACTCATTCGGAACTTTAGATGAAGACCGTTGGTGGGATGCGGATGAATATGCACAAGGCAACATCGTCCAATTATCAAAAGAATTTGTTAGACAGCATTATGTTGGTACTGGCCATCAAGAAGAATTGAGGCTTGCTAGAGAGGGAGGTAAAGAAGACCCTCCTATACCAGCGCTCCCACAGGAAGTAATTGACGATACAGCAGCTCTTTATGCTTCGATGTATGAAAGGCTCACTGGATTAGATTTCTAATTGTGGACTCTTAGTAAGACTCCGCATTTACGCTTCTCTGCTGCTCTTAGTAAGGCAATAAGATGCTTTGCTGCGTCTTGGCATCCACCATCTAGTGGCTCATCAGCAGCTGGCGTCCAACACTTTGATGTCAGTAGCTTGCGTAGTTTTGTGGTATCTCCAAAGTTAAGCCAACCTCTCATGTCTAAGCGTCCTATGCCTTTCTCCATGCTGGTACCATTCATTCTTGTTCCCAGTTTTTCCAATAACTCAGACATTTCTTCTAATCCTTGGGGATCTCTTCTTGATTCTCTTATCCAATTTCGTAAATAACTCAAAGGTGAACCGTCTCCGTAGGGAAACCTTCCAAATCTTTCTTTTGATACCCCAGCTTCTAGTGGATTAGGTTGTCCAGATTTTGTTAAATCTAAGCATGACAGAAAAAATAGATTTGCATCATCCCAAGTTATTGTTGATTTGTCTTCAGGGTTAGATACACCCTGACTCACTAACCTAATTCTTAGGTCAACATCGTTTTCTATTAACTCAGTCCAATTACCATTTTGGATTGTTGAGAAAACAGCATCCAACCTATGGCTAATCATTGGATCAATGGTTAGGAACGGCGTGGTAGAATTCAGCGCTTCCTCCATGTTTCACGCCAGCGGTCACTCATGCATGAAGTCAGCGGTCTTTCAAGAACGAATCTAATCTACGAGATAAGTCATCCCTTGTGTCTGGTTTCGTCTCTGTATCAGTGGCCATTTCCCTTCTCAATGCAGATAATCTACCACTAGCTGTTGCATCATCAATATCGATTGCCTCTTGTTCAGGTTGAATCATGGTTTCTTCTTCTGCATCAGTTTCATCTGAGACATCATCGATTACATCTTCAACAAAATCATCTCCAAATGAAATATCATCAAGATCTTCATCTGGTTGTTCATTAACGACTTGAATCTCTTCTTTTTGCACAGGGGGGATGTCAACCTGTGGGACCTTTTTCTGCTCTGGTATATCACCCGACTCATTTTTGCGATTTTTGAGGTTTAGAACTCCACCGAAGTATGCTAGAATAAGCATCAATATCGCAACACCTCCCGTCCAATATATGTCGCTTGATTCATATGTTACTAGTGGGATGTTGCTTGCACGAATGGTTTGGGAGTCATCACTGGGGTTATCATCGATATCCCATGGTGCGTTGCAAGCAATGCTCGCTGTCACTTCATGACCTCCCTCAAGAGATGCTGGTCTTTCTAGTGAAACACTAGGAGCATATGTGCTGCCGTAAATGTCGACAGCAAGGATTTCTTGGAGTCCAGCGCTTACAGAAGTAATTTCCACTGTGCAAATTGACCCCTCCATTATTTGGTATCCATTTCGATCAATTCCAACATTTATCGAATCGTCATCGACAATAAGGTTTGCAAGTTTTAGATTCCAACCGCTCTGTCTTGCCATCTGTGTAGACTTGGAATTGAATAGTGTCACTCCATTAGAATCAACAATTAGGACTTCTACTTCGACAGGTCCTGGCTCTGGATCCCAACGATCGATAGATAGGTTTACTGANGAATTATCACCGGCGGAAATTCTTATTGTTTTTGAATCAAGAATTTCTCCAGNCGAAGACTTCAACCATGCATTTGCTACNAGCCCGTGATCCTGATTTGCCTCAAGTTCACATGTCGTCCAGACTAGNCTNAGAGCCTCGATTCCNAATTTGCTTAAGCTACCAATTTGGTTGGAACATGTAGCGGNGTGAANNGGTGCAGGNATTCCATATAGNTGTAGAGCCATNCCATTATGCGTTGTATTTGTACGAGCCTCAGGTAGTGGAATCAGTGATGTTTGATAGCCTTCAGATTCGGAATATGTTGTTACTGAAACCTTATCTCCTGATCTTCCAGTGTGAACCGGATTTGTTGTTAGTACAGTTGTCGATTGACTTACAGTTAACGGGTACACAATCTCTCCAAGTGTGGGGTGAGTCAGTACTATGTCGACTTGGATATTATTTCCATTCCAACTATCTGCTGGGTTTAATTGAATGGGTATGCCAGTAATTTCAGAGGGTGCTACAACTAGAATGCTGTCAGAAATATAATTCCAATCGCTTGGAACATTATTTATTGATAGTTCCATGATTGCAACATCATTTCCAGTATTTTCAACCCATGCGGTTGGGAACGAATCAATACCTGATTTNACCTTCCANTGGCCGCTNGAATCNATGATTATTCCCGGTTCAGAACCTACTCTNACAGGTACCTGCTCAACAACTTGGCCAGCCCCATTTCCATCAGAAATTCGTATGTTGACCACACCNACNTCCCCAGCAATAGCATCACTAGGAGGTGTTACGTTGATGGTGAGTATTCCAGAATCACCNGGTGAAATTTCATCCCCTTCTGTAGGAATNGAAACATTCCACCCTTGACCAGCTTTNGTGAAGTACGGCTTTGATGGTGANTTTCCTAATTGCTCGACTAAAATCGACAATTCTCCTCCAGCAGGAGAGACTTCAAGCGAAGTATTGGATAAGTCTAATCTCCATCCTGAAACTCTATTCACTATCAGGNTAATATTTACCTGATAGCCTATTTCAAAGCCGTTTGAATATCCTTGTAATGAAAGTGCTGCAACGGTACCGTTCCAACAGTTATCTGGAATANTAATTGTATAAATTAAAGATTCACTTTCCAAGACATTCAATCGTGATGTGTTAATCAAATCGGCAACCCAAACAGATTGATCTTGGCCAGCCCTTGTTATCTCAAATTGGGGTAATAGTGTNAGCAAATCGTCTGTATTACCAATATTTGTTAGGTTTANTGTNAGGTCTAGTTCCTGTCCAGGATCTACCTGTATCACGTATCCTTGCTCGACACTGATATCCCACCTGTGGTCTGGTCTCGCTTCGATAGTTATCCTTGCTGTGTCTGCGACTGATGTGTCCCCTTGACTTGTCCATTCAAACAAAATCTCAAANCGTTCTCTAGCAGGAACATCTTCGGGAAGCGTTACCCAAACGGGCACCATACTCATNCCACCTGCTCCNATTGTTCTTGTTGGGTTGTTAATCTCAAATGTTGCATTTGGAGCCTCAGATAAATTCCCAGCGGTTGTACTTCCAACCAATGTAAATGTGTCTTCACCATTACCTGGATTTTCTAGTCGTAGAATCAATTTGGTTCTTTCTTCGACATTGAACACAGACATATTTTCAGGAGTTATAACTNCAGCAGATGCTCTGTAAACTTGCAAAACGTGTAAAGATATGGAAAGCTCTGCATTACTCATAATTTCCTCACTCTGGTTGAAATAATGACGCATAGGTTGTGCATCATATGGTAAATCNAGATGTAACNCTCCATTTTGACCAGTCATNTCTANCATTGTTCCNTTTATGNTTAGGTCACCANTTGNACTCCATGCCCAACCGGATTTCAACATCCCTGCTTCAGACATGTCCCATCTCAGATTAGTTCCTGTGTATGTTGATTCGAGGTTCCAGGACAAGCCTGTTGTGGGAACTGTACGAATGTGTGGTACTTCTGANGCAATTTGACTNACGTAAATAGTCACAAAAAAATCTTCACAAATTTCATCTGCTCCAGATCCAATGCAAAGAGTCAANGTTGCTGAGGTAGAATCTCCCGGAATNTTTGTTGATGGNANTTCCACTTCTATCAAAAATTGTTCACTTGCTCCNGGTGCCAAGTCAATTCCATANTGTGTAGTACCGCTGTAGTCAACGATGGTTGTGTTTGCAGTCCAAGAGTTTGATGACCAGAATAGTTCTGTGGTTTCCTCTGCGTTACCTACGTTTTCTACCATCATCCATACATGTGCNACATCTCCAGGTCTACCAAAACCAATACCGTTGGGTAAGCCTGTTGGTCCTTGTAGAGATAAGCCTCTAGTTCTCTCCACCTCTAATGGAAGAGTGACGGTAGTCGAGATGTTTTCATCTTGGTCGAGGGATAATGNGAGCGNNATTACAGCATCATCCGATCCCATTGCATCGTTTGGGACCCCGAACTCAAACTGTACGACCTGAGGTGTATCTCTTTCAAGNTTGAGTGATAATTGNGATGAATCTACCGGGCTAAAAGTCCATCCAGCCGGAAGTTGTGAATTATCATGCGATAATGTCCATGCAGCNTTTCGACTTCCTATGCTTGTAACCGTAATGTCAACTATTTCTGTGCTTCCGGGTAACGCTCTCTGTACTTCAGAGGGCGTTTGAATTTGAGCAACATGAGGTTCCAANACAACAAGNGTGGTAGAAAAGTTATCNTTATCAACTCTTGATTGAGTAAGATTGTTATTCACATCTAACCTTAATTCGACATCATGAACTCCAAGTGTAGCTTCAATGTCTACGCTGAATGTTATCGGCCCGCCTTCTCCAGACGGCGCAACAGGCTCAATCANGTTCACTCTGTGGCGTTTGACTTCGACTCCATTTACCAAGAGAACTGCATCTACAGGCTCATCAGTGTTTACAATTCCTATATTGGAATATTGGCCAGAGATAGTAACCATTTCTCCGGGGTCTGGGTCGATNGGCGTAAATCCGATACCTCGTCCATCAGATAAAGGTGCTAAGTCCGGTTTTGCCTCGCTAATCAAAGCATCACCGACAAGGATGTCAAGNTAGCCATCTCCGTCCATATCAGCGATAGCAGGGGATGCCCANACTCGGTGNGAAACATCGATTGGTGCTGACCAACCTGTGCTTATGTCAGCTGGTGCTCCTGTATCCCCATCAAATGCCCATATTCTTCTTCCAAACGCAACTAGAAGTTCTGGTTCATCTTCTCCATCCAAGTCGATTGANATTGGTGCAGCAACTGCAATTTCATCATTGTCATTTCCATCTCCNCCCCTTTGCATGGTTCTTGTCCATTCTCTAAACGGCGGATCTATGGTTATGTCATGACAACCGGTCATTCCTTCTCTATCCGCAGATATTGAGGAATCGGAATACCAAGTTACCCAGCAAACTCTGTCGGTTATCCCATCGTCTGTTGTATCAATCGCTATTGGTTCAGCATCGGCGTAACCGTTTTTTGCCCTGAATCTCCAGACTTCATCGGTACTTGTCAACTCCATTCCCACATACTGTGCTCCCATTCCATCGGTTGCACCATTATCATCAGCGGGTAAGGTTAGTATCATTTCAGGAGCTGCATCAGCATCCAATTGGGTGATGACAGGACCGGGTAATCTTAGTCTTGGTGTGTCTCCATCATCATCAGTGCCTTGGATAGATACTCGCTCCCAGTCTAGCGAACCCGTATCTCCATCAATTCTCCAAATCCACATATTTCCACTCGTAGAATCAACGGTTGTTAGGACAACAGCACCGCTATTATCGTCTAAGGCAGCAAATGACGGGTCCGAGGGATGAGTCCCTCTATCGAGGGCAACTTCCCAGTTAGCCTCTGGCGATTGTAAACCTAGTGGCAATGAAATAACGGTAGGTTCATCGTTACTCGTGTCAACAGCGGAAATAACCAATTCAGGTGACCCATCCAAAGACAAATCTGCTAAGAGCGGTTGAGTCACAGAAAGGTGGTTAGACTGTCTTGTGAAGAAATGAGGACTAGTTATCCCCAGACGAAGGTCCTCATCAGACCAAGACCACAACTTTTCGTTTGAATGCCCCGAAACCGACCAACCTGATTCGTCACATGACATTTCAGGGGACCATAAATCTACTTTCATCGAACTATCTGTGTCGTATACTATGGCAATTTCTGGTTTCAAATCTCCATTAACATCGACTATGATCGGTGTTGATCTGATGTACTTGGCATCACCTAAGTTGACTTCCCACGCAGTCTTAGCGGTGTCACCCTCTATGATGGCTAATTGCCTGTCAGAGGTAGAGGTATCAGTGTGCGTCATGACTGCAAATAAGTGACCTTGTCCACATCGCTGCTTAGCACCATCAGGAGCTGAAATTGATGCTGTCATATCAGCAACTGCGACACCATATCCATCTGCACCTAGCCCTGAATCAAAAGCCTCCCAATTAACCGCAGGTGTTTCGATGGTCATCAAACCTGTATCACCGTGGGCAGGTAACTGTCGCGTATGACCCGGGTCCCTACCATATTGTGCCCATGGTTGAGAGTAAGGATTCCAATAATTTTCGTCCTCATCATCAGCAGAAACAGGAAACGAAACAATCGTAGTTGATGCAACTAAAATGAACAGCATGAAGAATACCTGTAGGCGTTCTCGTGTTCCTTCCATCACCAATACCGTGACAAGTGGGGTTGTTATGGCTTTGGGCCCTACGGGCCCATCAGAAGTCGATATTTTGTTATAGCTGCTACAGCCAATTTTGGTAGAATCATGGAATATCGTAGCATTTTGATTTGGGCATCATTGAAATAGGGGTCGCTGGTGGGCAGAATGACTTCGGTCACACTTCTCTCCCGAGGCATTGCCGGTGAAGGACGGATGAGGTTATCGCCTCAATCGTCCTTTCAGCAATTAATCGGGGGCGAAAATTGAGGTGAAAAAATGTACAAAGTTGTCACAAAAGAGGACACTATCCGCATACCAGCGGAATATATTCGTAAAGAGAAATCTCTGAACGAGCACATTGACCGTTTAGCGGCATCTGCGTTTGAGGGACGTTTCGATGACAACAATCGATTCGTTCTGGTAACATCTAACCATGAGCCGATAGGGAGAGGTAGAATCATTCACGGTGATGGAGCGATTTACCAACAAGTGAAGTTTGATGCTGTATTATTCTGTATCGAAGATTACGAAGTTGTTGAGGGAGCAGTATCCGAAGTAAACGACTTTGGAGCATTCGTGAGAATCGGTCCAATGGAAGCCTTGCTCCACAAATCACAGATTATGGAAGATCATGTTGATATCAACGCAGGAATGGGAATTTTGGAAGGAAGACAAAGCGGAAGAAAACTTGGCGTTGGAAGCTCTGTTAGAGCAAGAATAGTTTCCCTGTCTCCAGATACAAGCGACCCAAGAAGATCCAAGATTGGATTGACTTGCAAACAGACTGGACTTGGTAGTCACGAATGGATTCATGAAGACCAAAATTGAATGGAGTGATATGAATGGCAAAGAACCCCTTCGCATGCAGTGAATGCCACATGATATTGCCTGATGGTATCGATCAGTGCTCACACCACCCTTCAGCCCCTGTCTCATCAGATTGGTCTGGATATGTGGTTGTAATGGACCCATCTCGCTCTGAAATCGCTAACAGACTGAATATCGTAACACCAGGAAATTACGCACTCAAAGTAAACATCCGCTGATGGAGGAATAGAAATGGAAATTATCGACCGCAAGGAAAACCCACTGCTAAACAGAGTAGAAATTGAATTCAGGTGGAATCATGAAGGCTCACCTACACCATCAAGAGCTGACATGCTGAACGGAATTGCATCTATTGAACCTGGATCCAACAAAGACCTAATTGTCATAAAGAACGTTAAGACACGGTTCGGCATAGGATCAACCACAGGTTTAGGTCTTGTTTACTCAGATGCCAACTCAATGAAAGTTGAGCCTGGATACATTCATGAAAGGTATTCTGGGCTACGTTCGTCAAATGAAGCTCCAGCTGAAGAGGGAGACGCAGAAGAACAAGCGGAAGAAGAATCTGCTGATGACGGAGGTGAGGCTTGATGTCTGACGGACCAAACGCAAGCGCAAAGTGGTCAAAATATTCTGTAGAGGATGGAAAATTAGTCCGAAAAGCAGAATTCTGCCCTACTTGTGGACCGGGTGTATTTGTAGCGATTCACAAAGATAGGAAGTCTTGCGGACGCTGTGGATACACCGAGAAGATTGAGTGAAACTTTCATCCCATGTGTGGGCTGGTTTGACCTTGATTGTCTAGTACATGCCACACATCGTTGAATTTCACAAGTTGAACTCCAAGTTCACTTCGCTCAACCGATTCACTGCGCATTAGTATGTCCTCTCTCCAAGAGATTACTCTCCAATCCCCATTATCGAAAACAGCATCTTGAATTGTTCCTCTTAATTTTCTGGCGACGGTAACCTGACTATCTTTTACTTCCCAAGCCCAACCATCCTTCGAGGACAAAAGAAAAATTTCATCATGATTGAAAACCTCTTCCAAATCACATTCAATATCGATTTTTGATTCATTCAATATAGTTCCTGAATTTGAATCAATTTCCCGGAATTTACCACCCTTCGACCATACAACAATTTTCTCGTCCCCTATTGTTGATATTGCAGCAACTTCTTCTGATCGTGGAGGTGATTTGGCCATGGAATCAAATAGCGGTAAACGCCAAATCTCATTGGAATCAGAGTCTATGCAATACATACCTTTTGACCATAATGCAAAGAAGACCTTGTCATCTTGAGATGTCAAAGCTAGTGGCTCAGCATCGAGTATGTGGCACCATGTTGCACCTTCAACCATTGCAGTGTTTCGATTTAATCGCAGTTGGGCCTTGGAAATCCCATTTTTCATTTCGTCATCTAGTGAGATTTTTGCCATTCTAGCCAAGCGTAATTCGTGGTCGACCCATGTTGCAATTAATGAATCCCCACAGACTACTGCATTTGTAATCTGGCAAGGGAATGGCTCAAAAATTCC
>NZLM01000060.1 GCA_002694245.1 Methanobacteriota archaeon | reverse complement strand
CCCTGTCGGTTACCATGAAACTCAATGCAGCGGTAAGTCGTCTGAAAGGAGCACGGAACAATGTACAGAACGGAATTTCATTCGTTGAAGTGCAGGACGGCATATTGGACACCATAGGAAAAATTGTGGGACGCATGTCAGAACTGAAGGGAATGGCTACCCAAGACCCGATGAAGAGCTCACAGGACATCGAGTCGTACAACAATGAGTTCGTGGACCTGCAAAAGCAACTGCGTGACATCGCCAAGACAACTTTCAATGGCGTCAGTCTCTTTGCCGATCACGCGACAAATGCTGATGGAACTGTAGACACATCGATGCAAACAAAGTTCAAGGGCGACACCAGTCGCGATCATACGGTGGAGATCTATACAAGTAGTGAAGGTTCAACCGGAACCAAGATCAGTTTGTATAAATCCGCAGTACTTTCCGCACTTACAATTAGTAGTGGAGCAAGTATAGCTAATGCTCAACTTTCGAATGCAGGTTACACCGCAGCCGGAAGCGCTGCAGCAACCTTCGGTCTGTTCGCCGACACTGCAGGATCAACAAATGAAACCATGTCTCTTGGGACTACCGGCTTGTCGATTGGCATATTTCAACAAGCTGTTGCAAACATTGCATATCTGAGAGCTCAAACGGGTGGTGGTATGACCCGACTTAACTTTTCCGCCGATGCCTTGTCATCGATGGAAACCAACATGCGAGCCGCAATCGGTCGAATTGAGGATGTCGATATCGCAGCCGAAAGCGCCAATCTCGCAAAATTCAGCATATTAACCCAAGCCGCTGCAGCCATGGTTGCACAGGCTAACTCTACGAACGACGTAGCGCTAATGCTCTTGAGATAACCCTGAATGAGCAAAGGCACCCCAGTTTCTAAATCAACCATATGGGTACCCGCCATACCCCAACCCCACTCGGCGGTCGGAGAGACAAGGACGTCGCTCCGGTAAACAACATAAGGAGATAGAACAATGCCACTAACAGTATCAAATAACAGTGCGGTCGCATCCGCAAGCTACTACCTGGACAAGAACCAAAAGGCCCTTCAGCACAGCATCAAGAAGTTGGCCAGCGGTAAGCGCATAATCGCGCCGAATGAGGATCCGGGTACCCTATCGGTAGTCATGAAACTGAATGCCTCAGTCCAAAGACTGAAGGGTGCAAAAAACAACGTTCAAAATGGTATCTCATTCGTAGAGGTACAGGACGGCATACTGGAAACAGTAGGACGTATCGTATCCAGAATGGCTGAGCTGAAAGGCATGGCCACACAGGATCCCATGAAGAGCTCTCAGGATATCGAGTCCTATAACAACGAGTTCGTCGACCTGCAAAAGCAGCTCAGGGACATTAACAAGTCAACCTTCAATGGAGTTAGTCTCTTTGCAAATTATGCAGGTGACAAGGACACCGTTGATCTCAGCAAAGCCACCAAATTCAAGGATGACAACACGTTGGATAACGTCATTGAGATCTACACAAGTAGCGAGGGCTCATCAGGCACGAAAATCAGCCTGTATCGTTCTGCACTGCTCTCCGCACTTACCATAAGTAGTGGAGCAAGTATAGCTAACGCACAGGTTTGGAGTCAGGGCTATACGGCTGCGTCGGGAAGTACGGCAGCTACTTTCGGTCTGTTCGCTGACGATGCCGAGACGAATATCATATCACTTGGCACCACTGGTCTGTCCATGGGCGTGTTTGAGCAGGCAGTTGCAAATATTGCTTATTTAAGAGCTCAGGCAAGTGGTGGCATGTCACGCCTGAATTTTGCTGCGGACTCATTGTCAAGCATGGAGACAAACATGCGTGCGGCAATCGGCAGGATTGAGGACGTCGATATCGCTGAAGAAAGCGCGAATCTCGCCAAATTCAGCATCCTTACACAGGCGGCTGCCGCCATGGTGGCTCAGGCCAATACCACAAATGATGTGGCCCTTATGCTTCTGCGATAAGCACCGGCTCAAAAAAATCATTAAACAATGAACCATCCACTTCACCGAAAAATCCGGGACAAGAGACCTAGATGTCCTCTTTGTGCTGACTACACACAGAGTGAAGTGGGTACAAACGCCAACCCATTCCCTTCGCCAGTATCTCTGGCGAAGGGAGGCGGGGCGTTTTCAAACCCTTTCAATTTTTTTCAACTCACCGCTCACCAAGTCCCCTGCGGACGCTACCCCAAATTATCATGAGCATAGATTTAACCATAGGTGCGATCGGCGATGTTTCACTTAAGCACGCCCGTCAGCAAAAGAACGATTCAATCAAAAACCTGGCATCCGGCAAAAAACAGGACATGGCAAGGAAGGACACAGGTTCCTACAGCCTAGGTCTGCGACTGGAGAATCAGAAAAAATATGAGGCAGGCCTCTCTGCAAGTTTGCAGAATGCGATGTCCATTGCTCAGTCCCAGGAAGATGCCCTGAACCGGATGTCCAAACTCCTTTCTCGAATGAATGAGCTTGCGGGCATGGCCTCGAGTACCGGTACCCTTTCTGCGGACCGCGAAAACTATCAGGCTGCCTTTGCCGGATTTGTCGACGACTTCGAAAAAATCCAGAACGAGACCTTTAACGACAAGAGCATCTTTGGCAACACCATGGGCGATGAAGAGAAGCAACTTCTTGAATCCCTCAAGACACATTGGCTGGCAGCGACCGAAAAGCTCGTCCAGGAAGAGTACGGTTGGACTGCAGACTCCGGCGACTCGTGGGATTTGGTCATCGAGGAAAATGGAGCGGTTGGAGGATCAGCAGCATTTGTTCGATCCAGTTGGGGTTACTCAATACCTGCAAATCCAGCAACAGACTATGCCTCAGAGGTGGTCAAGCTTAGCATTGATCTTCCAGATCTGACTGCTCCTCACACGGTGGGTAACTCTACCGCAGACACGCTCATTGCCCATGAGATGGTTCACCTGCTCCAGGCACAGAATACTTACATGGGCGATCAGGCGGGTGGTGATCCCAGTCGAGACATGACATGGCTAGCGGAAGGCTTGGCTGAATTCATACGGGGAGCTGACTATCGGGCCAACACTTCAATCAATTCATTGGGTGTCGCAGCACTCTTGCAAAAACCGAATTCCGGATGGGGAAGTCAATCGGATGACTACGCCGGTGCCTACCTGGCAGTCAAATATCTCGACAATCAAATCAGATCCAGTGGAGCCACCGCAGTTAATGGCGTAAATGCAAATGAGGGCATCAAGCATCTCACCACCTGGATGAAAGCACAAAGGGACGCCAATGCGGGTGCATCCGCAAGCGGACTTAATCAATATATCGAGACCCATTTAAACGCGACCCATGGATACGGGGTTGGGAATTCCACTGACACAAGTGGTCAGGCCATCGACGATTTCATTGCAGATCTCGAATCCGTTGCAGGCGGTCAGGCTTATGTGAATGGACTTAACCTAACTGACACGGACACGGGCTCCGTTCACGGAAGCGAATATGGCGGTGCGGTAAAGGATTCTGCGGCTGTGGTAAGCGACGATGCTTCCTATATCAGCGGATTCACTTCCCAGTTAACTTACGAATCAGACCAGACCAGTAACCCGGTAACCATGACCTTTTCAGGTGATGGTGACAAATCAACTTTGAATCCAATATCTCCAATATCTTTTGGAGACACCACTACTTATAATCTTTCCAGCGTGAATTCTGCCACTGTGACAATGGAGTACCTTGAGGCTCTTATGGATTCCATCGCATCTCTAAGGTCAACCGTGGGCGCGAACATGTCAGTCACGCGAAACAACCTAGATACCTTGTCAAACCGGACAACAGCACTTGCACAGTCCGTATCCCGAACTGGTGACACATCGATTGAAGATGAATCCCTATCACTGGCCAAAACGGCAATCCTACAACAAATGAACCTATCCATGCGCGTCCAGGCCAATCAAATGGTCAGCGAAGTAACCATGACTCTTTTAAATTAATGAAATCATTTCCAATTAAAGCTTTGTGCAGATCTNGCGGTAATGAATTAACCAGCAANTGCAAAGCTCAAACACTTAACCATGAACACTTGAAGCCTATTTGATNANCATAAATCAAAGTTTCCTANACTCGGATCACTTAATCTGAGCTGANTTCAAGAGAATCGTACAATGTAACTTTTCACTCAGTAATTNTCTNAACATAACCAACTTANTTATCTATTGTTAACNATATNTTTATGACANCTTAATATCTAGCCCGCGACACGGATGTCGNTCGGGTACATANTCAAGGATGAACTTACTTATACATACATACTTATCATGTGTGGGCACAACGGAGTCGAATCTACCATCGTCCCCTAGCGCAATGCTCAACTGGGCATTCACCAACGCTTCGGACATTTGTCTCAATTCCCGCTCTCATTCACATGTGAATAATTGCTCCTCTGCAATTGCATGGTCGTGCAGGGGCAACATTTCAGGCGTTTCTTTGCTTGGGCATGATTGTACCCACCTGTTCCGTGCATTTCAGGATGTAAGGCATGTCATTTTGTCTTTTACCAAAACTACCCATGGAGCAATCCGCCGCTCCAAACCCCACTTGGCGGAACGGATGACAAGGAAGTCAGCCGAAGGCATTAGAAATCAAGGAGGATACTAAAATGTCACTATACATAAATACAAACTCATCAGCAGCATACGCATCATTCCATCTCGGAAAAAACAACAAATCGTTACACGAAAGTCTTGTCCGCCTATCCAGTGGTAAGAGGATCAACAATCCTGGTGATGATTCAGGAGGGCTAGCAGTGTCAATGAAGCTAAGCAGTTCAATCAACCGACTTAATGCTGCGGAGCGTAACTTACAAAATGCAATTTCATTCATTGAGGTGCAAGATGGCATATTGGAAGCAGTGGGCCGAATAGTCGACCGTATGATCGAACTAAAGGGCATGAGTCAGGATATGATGAAGAACTCATTTGACAATTCGACCTACAATAACGAGTTCCGCGACCTGCAGATGCAACTTTTTGACATGAGTCAACAGACTTTCAACGGCGTAAGTATGTTTGCTCAATACAGCAGTGAAGGAGGGGCAGGAGTATTTTATGCTATGCCCACTACCGCATCCCGTGCTTTCGACAATACCGTTTCCATCTACACCAGTGCGGACGGTAGTTCCGGACCAACAATAAGTATTAACAAATCACTGCTTCTTTCAGCGCTTACGGTCAACACGAGCACTCTGAATTCTTCAATCTACACGGCCGGTACCACAGGGAATGGGCTTATCGCAAACGATAGCGAAGCCAGAACGATCACATTTGCCTCTGAGCAGATTGATGGCGCGATAGACCTAACGAAGATTTCAGTGGGAGTTTTGAATCAGGTCCTTGAAAACATAGCAGGACTAAGGGCTCAAAATGGAGCGACGCAATCCAGACTTGGTTTTGCTTCAGACAACATCATCCGACAGGCCACTAATATGGAAGCGGCATATGGCCGCATTATGGATGTCGACATTGCCGCTGAAAGTACGCGGTTGGCCAAATACAACGTATTGAAGCAAGCCTCAGCCGCGATGCTTGCCCAAGCCAACTCCGGTACGGACGTCGCCCTCATGCTTTTACGATAAAACCATCATTAAAGGAAATCATTACAGAAATAATTTAACCAAAAATACATAGGGAACCGTCACCCTCAACCAATACCTGGCGGGCCGGAAGACAAGGATGTCATCCGGTGACATGAAAAATCAAGGAGGATACTAAAATGTCACTATACATAAACACTAACTCATCAGCAGCCTACGCATCATTCCATCTCGGAAAGAACAATAAATCGTTACACGAAAGCCTTGTTCGACTCTCCAGTGGTAAAAGAATAAACAAACCAGCCGACGATTCCGGAGGGTTGGCCGTCTCCATGAAGTTGCAGAGCTCGGTCAACCGACTGAATGCCGCCGAAAGAAATATGCAAAATGCAATTTCCTTCATCGAGGTTCAAGATGGTATCCTTGAGGCAGCAGGTCGCATCGTTGACCGCATGATTGAACTCAAGGGAATGAGTCAGGATATGATGAAGAACTCATTCGATAACTCGACTTACAATAATGAGTTTCGGGATCTGCAGATGCAGTTGTTTGATATGGCGCAACAGACATTCAATGGAGTCAGTCTGTTTGCCCAATACAATAGCGAGGGCGGAAATGGCGTTTTTCATGCGATGCCAACCACAGCATCTCGTTCCTTCGATAATACCGTTTCCATCTACACCAGTGCAGATGGAAGTTCAGGGCCAACTATAAGCATTAACAAGTCCCTGCTTCTTTCTGCACTTACCGTAAATACTAGCACTCTGAATTCTTCAGTATATGCGACTACTGGAAATTCTTCGGTCACGGGAGAATCTTCAAGTGGAACTGTCACCTTTGCCTCTGAGGAAGTTGATACTTCACTTAATCTAACCAACATTTCCGTAGGTGTACTGAACAAGGTCCTTGAGAATATTGCAGGACTTCGTGCTCAAAACGGTGCCACTCAATCAAGACTGACCTTTGCTACCGACAATATCGTCAGGCAATCGACAAACATGGAAGCTGCCTATGGCCGGATTATGGACGTGGATATTGCGGCCGAAAGCACAAGGCTAGCCAAATTCAACGTACTGAAGCAGGCCTCTGCCGCGATGCTCGCCCAAGCCAATACCGGGACCGATATCGCACTCATGCTTCTTCGTTAATCAGTAAATGGGTCAATTCATTTATGGTTTTAGATTTGAGTCATAAGCAAACAAGGGAATCCGCCACCCTCAACAAACGATGGCGGACCGGAAGACATGGATGTCACCCGGCGACAATCAATCAAGGAAGATACTAATATGTCATTATATATAAATACAAACTCATCAGCTGCCTACGCATCCTTTCACTTGGGCAGAAACAATCAGTCACTGCACGAGAGCCTCGTGCGTCTGTCCAGCGGCAAGAGGATCAACAAACCGGCGGATGATTCAGGAGGCTTGGCAGTCTCCATGAAATTACAGAGTTCCGTTAATCGTTTGAATGCTGCGGAACGAAATATGCAAAATGCGATATCATTCATAGAAGTGCAAGATGGTATCCTTGAAGCTGCGGGTCGCATTGTCGACCGTATGATCGAACTGAAGGGAATGAGTCAGGACATGATGAAGAACTCATTCGATAACTCGACCTACAACAATGAGTTTCGCGATCTGCAGATGCAGTTGTTCGACATGGCTCAGCAGACCTTCAATGGAGTCAGCCTGTTCGCCCAATACAACAGCGAGGGCGGGAATGGCGTTTTTTATGCAATGCCAACCACCTCATCCCGTTCGT
>NZLM01000059.1 GCA_002694245.1 Methanobacteriota archaeon | reverse complement strand
GATTACAGAGAGTTGAGTTCAAGTCCTACAGTGACTGTAGATCCCGTATCTGTAGAAGTTCCAGTTGACTTACCGACTTCATTTGAGGTTTCCACAGATTTTGAGGGATCAATTACATACCAATGGCAAATGAATCTTGGTGAGGGATGGATCAATTTATCAGAAAATTCAACCTATTCTGGTGTGAATTCCAATAAGCTAGTTATTGACTCAGTCTTGCAAATTATGGATGGTACTTTGTTTAGGGTATTACTGACGTCCGCTGTTTATTGTACAGAAGACGCATTCTCTAACCCTGCACAACTTAAAGTAATGCCAGATAACGATAGAGATAGAATTCCTGATGTCTTTGACGTTGATGATGACAACGATGGGGTTTTAGATATAGATGAAAGCACTGGAGACACAGATAGTGATGGGATAATCAACAGTTTTGACCTGGATTCTGATGGTGACGGTTGTCTTGATGTTATTGAGGCAGGGTATGATGATGGTGACGGGGACGGCTTACTTGGTTTGTCAGATGTAGAAGTTGACTCGCTCGGTAAAGTTATTTCTTCATCTTCTGGTTATTCTGATCCACTTGATAGGGATGGAAATGGTGTTAGAGATTATCTAGAGAAAGGTTCTGAGATAATTATATTATCTAATCCATTTAGTGTATCTATAATTGAGACTAGAAATGCAAGATATGAAATAAATGTTCAGGCCTCTGGAACCTTAGTGTATCAGTGGCAATACTCTAAGGACAATGGTAAAAATTGGATTGATACAGAGGACGATGAAGTGTATTCTGGAAGTAATACGTCAACACTAATCCTTACTAACGCTCCACTTGAATTTAATGATTACCAGTTCAAAGTTAAAGTTTCCACACCATCATACGTATGTGACGAAGATGTTTTCTCTAGTGTAGCACTTACTGTACTTCCTGATAATGACAAAGATGGTATTGCTGACGAAGATGATTTAGATGATGACAACGACGGTATTTTGGATATTTATGAGATAGAGGGCCTCGATTCAGATGGTGATGGTGTTGTAAATACTTTTGACCTTGACTCTGATGGTGACGGTTGTTATGATGTTAATGAGGGTTCATGCTCAGATTCTGATGGAGATGGATTAGTTGGATCTAATCCATTTAATGTTGATGGACTGGGCAGGTATGTTGAGAAATATATAGCTCATTATGATTTTTCAGGTAGTGCAGATGATAGGTCTGGAAATGATTTTCATGGATTGGTAAATGGAGCTAGCCTTGTAAAAGATAGATTTGGAATACCCAACTCAGCATATTACTTTGATGGGGTAGACGACAATATAGTTGTTCCTCACGACAGCCTGCTTAATATTGGTATTTACGAAGATTTTATAATATCCATGTGGATTAAACCTTCGGAGAATTTCATGCTTGGCAACAGTAAATCGATATTAAAGAAAATATCACCAGATAGTTCCTGGAATTATCAGTATAAGGTAGAAGGTGACACATCTACATTTAATTTTAGTGTTAACCCAACTGATATAACATACAATGAATCGTTATTCTCTTTAAATTCCGGTCAGTGGTACTACCTGACAATAATGAAGGAGCAGGACAGGGTTGTTCACTTTGTAGATGGGGATACCATATTTTCTTATATTGATTCAACTAGAGTAGGTATAAATAATGGGGATATGGTGATTGGAGGGTCATCAAACGGAGTAGATTGGTTTAAGGGAGTTATTGATGATATAATTATTGCTAAGGGTTGTGATGAGTTGATTTGTAGATTCAGTGAGCCGCATGACAGTGATAACTCCGGATTTTATGATTTCCTAGAGGCAGGGGGACCAGTTTCTTACGACTCTATTTCTGATTCAAAGACAATTACAGAGTTAACTTCAGCTGAATTTAAAGTTTATTCTACCGGTAAGAGTAAAGTGTTTTTTGAGTGGCAATCTTCAAATGATGGGGGATTAAGCTGGCAAAAAATATCAGAATCTTTAGTTTATTCTGGGTCAAATACTGATAAATTGANTATAAATAAAGCTCCTTTAACCTTGAATGAGGTACAGTATAGGGTTATTCTTACTACACCTTCATTTAAATGTGGTGAGGTTCAAACNAGNGAAATTTTTNTNCTAACNGTTCTTCCCGACAACGATGTTGATGGTATCCCTGACTCCAATGATTTAGACGATGACAACGACGGTATCTTAGATTCTGATGAGGGCCNAGGTGATACAGATAACGACGGTATACCAAATCNGTTTGATTTAGATTCTGACGGTGACGGTTGCTTCGATGTAATAGAGGCAAGTTTTAGTGATACTGACAACGACGGTATATTGGGTGCTGACCCTATAGTGGTAAATGAAGACGGTCTTGTGATATCAGCAGATGGAGGCTATACTGACCCTGTTGATAGAGACGGAAACNTAGTCCCTGATTACCTAGATTTTGGATCTTTTGCCCGCATTATTGTTGAGCCATCAGATATTCACATTCTTGAGAGGTCCGATACCTCAGTGACAGTTATCGCAGACGTGAACGAGGGCACAACAAAACTTTATTACCTGTGGCAAGTNAGTGAAAATGGTGGTATTACATGGGAAGGTCTTTCAAATGACTCAGAGAAATTTTCGATTATTAATGCAGACCCTAGCTTTAANGATAGGATATATAGGGTAATTGTTTCAACACCTTCCTTTATCTGTGGAGATGACGTGGTATCAGATCCATTTAAAATTCTCGTGTTAGGTGATTTCGATTTTGATCTGGTAGGTGATTTTGATGATGTAGACGATGATAATGATGGAATTTATGACTTGGTTGAATGTTTTAATAACTCAACTCTTCAGATCACTGGTGATTATGACTCGTCAGTATCTGCTTCCTATCCACTTGTTCTTGAATATAAAGGCGNAGAAGGTTCTGGGTCAGGAAATAATGTTTTTGGTGATAAAGTAAACATTAAGCTAATTCCTGCCGCTGGAGATATTTATGAGGGCTGTTACTTCGAGTCTGACATTACATTTGATGATGGATTAAAAATTAGTGTAGACGGAAAGACTATACTTAGTTTTAATCAGTACCACTGGGATGTTNGCAGAGGTAAGGCAAACCCTGCGACAACAAGAGAATTTAGAGCTGGAGGTATATTTAGTGGGTGGGTACCATGGAACGAAAAAACTAAAATACTATTAGTCATAAGAGATGGAAGTATAAAATTATTGTCAGAGACGGTTAACGGAAAAATGGTTGATGTAATTCCTTACATGGATAATACCGTAGAAGGTTGGGTATTGGATAAAAACTTTGATTTTTCTTGTCTAGAAGGGGTTTCTTTGTCTATAGAAAATACAAATCATGACGGCCCGTCACGAATTAAATCAAGGAATACTGTATATNCCTATGTATGTAATGATACAGATTCAGATTTATCTCTAAATAATAGAGATTTAGATAGCGACGANGATGAATGCTATGACGTCATTGAGGCAGGGTTTATAGACTCGGATGAGAACGGATTTTTAGGTATTGACCCAATTTCTGTTGATTCAACTGGAAAAGTAATCTCCGGTGGTGGTTATGAAGTTCCTNTTGATAACGACAGAAATGGGATTATGGATTACCTTGAAGCTGGATTTAGTGTAAATGTNACGTCTACNCCTGAAAGTTNATACCTAATCCAGGAAGGTGACACCTTCAGNATCTCCTACGAAGTCGATTTTGAGGAAAGGTTTGTCTACCAGTGGCAAGTTCAAGAGTTTGGCAGNCTCTTCTGGGAAAANATTCTTGATACAGTCACAGATAGAGTAACCTACAGTGGAACAAACACAAATACATTAAAAGTTAAAGGGGTAAGGTTTGATGANATGCAGGTTGACAATGTTTTACTNAAATTTAGNCTTNTNATATCAACTCCATCCTACATATGTCAGGATGATATATTTACCTCACCAATAGATTTTGAGATCTATCACAGGGATCTACACATCCCAAACGCATTCTCTCCAAATAATGATGGAATCAATGATTTATGGGTAATTAGAGGTATAGAGGGCTATCCTAATAACAAGTTGAGGGTGTANAACAGGTGGAATAATAGGGTTTTTGANCGTNNAGGCTATAGAAATAACTGGGACGGAAAGAATCAGATGCAAATCTATTTTGGGGACGGAGAACTTCCAGAAGCTACATATTTCTATATTTTAGACCTAGGAGACGGCTCAAAACCTCTTACAGGGTTTGTTTATATTAAGAGAGAATAAAATTTTAATAACCTAATTACGTTATTTAAGCGTTAATTTATTTATATGCCCCATCTAAATCTTTATATTTGTGGTTAGTCGATATAAGATGAAAAGATTTTTTACGTTTTTTCTATTTCTTTTTTCTCTCCATTTTACTGGCTATTCTAGTGGCTGTGGTACAGCAAATCAGGCGCTTAATGCTGATGGAACATTTGAGTCTTTAGCTGGTGTCGCCTCAGGTTTCAATCTAAACGGAAATGCTGGAGGTGTAACAGGTGGTGGGTGGACTAATGGATCTGGTTCAGCCGATTCTTGGATAACTCCTCTTCCTAATGTTACAGCTGCAAATTATGCTGCTGGAATGACTGCATCTCCTGACGGCGGTATCTTTGCTGGTATTTGGTCAAGTGGTGCTATTTTTAATGAATCATTTTTCTCTACTGTAACAGGTTTGACAATTGGTAAAAAATATACACTTAAATTTTACCTTGCAAACGCAGGAATGAATAGTGTTGTTGTAGGCGATTCAGCACAGATATCAGTAACTTTTGGTAGTGAGACNAAGCTAACTGAGAAGTTAGTGTTCTCTGGTATTGGTAGTCAGACCTGGAAAGAGATAACCATAGAATTCTTTCCAACCTCAACTACNCAACAACTTCTTTTTGAATCAATTAATGTTCCTGGAAAAACCAGTTACATGGGAATTGATGGTATCAGAATGACTTATGAGTCAGATTCAAATAATCATGCTCCTGTTGCATCAGATGATGGAAACATTCTGAATGAAGGTGGGATAACTGCTGGGAATGTTCTAATAAACGACACAGATNTTGACGGAGATCTTTTGCAGGTANTTAGTNTAATAAAGCTTCCTGACAANGGATCNATAACCACAGAAACTAACGGTGACTACGTCTACCAGCACAATGGAAGTGAGACCTTTTCTGATCTTTTTACATATNTAGTAACAGATGGAGAGTGTTACGACACCGCAGACGTTGTACTGAGTGTAAATCCTGTCAATGACCCTCCGGTTGTTGTAAANGATACTTTCTANGTTAATGAAGGAGATACACTGACAGTATTAAATTCAGATATAGATTTAATAATTAATAACGATATCGACCCTGANAATTTAACAAGTGAGCTTAGTGCTCAGCTGATGATACCACCAACATACCACTCAGGAATATTTGGGATTGGTAGTAAGGGTGCGTTCCAGTACATTCATAACTGTAACGATGCCGATGTTGACGTATTCCAGTATCTTGTTAGCGATGGAACTGCTACATCCTCTTTCCAGGATAGTGTGATCATATTTATACTGAATGAAGCTCCCTTTGGTGAACCTGACTTCTACAGCGTACAGAATGGTCAGACGTTAACAGTCGATGAGCTTAGTGGTGCTNTATCAAATGATCTTGATTCTAATTCCTGTGATGTGCTGAGAGTAAAATTAGTTCAGCCACCAAGTTATCATCTAGGTAGTTTTACTCTCGATTCTACTGGTGCATTCTCATACATCCACGATGGAACACTTACACCNACGCAAGATTATTTTGTTTACCAACTCTCAGATGGCGAAGATTCTGCAATCGAGACGGACACTGTTTACATAACAATNAATAACAATGGTCCTAATACACAGAGCTACTCATTCGCCGTTGATGAGGGTAAGGAGCTTGTTGTTGATTCTACGCAAGGAATTCTTAGTGCATCATCTGGAAATCTTGGCTTACCAATAACTGCTGAGATTCATCAACTTCCCTTCAGAGGTACACTTCTGCCGTCTAATGATATAAATCCAAATGGGTCATTTGTTTATAAACACGACTGCTCCGATACACCTAACGAAGATTATTTCTTATTTAAGGTTAAGGATTCAATAACTGAAACTATNGATACTGTTTTTATAACGATTAATAATGTATGTCCAACGGGTCAAAATGACTTCTATAAAATCTCAGAGGGACAAACAATTGATATCAGTTCTATGCTAGGTGTATTATTTAATGATACCGACGATAACTCGTGCGATCCTCTTACAGCAAGTATCGTCACACCTCCACTGTATCATGTAGGTGGATTCACTTTGAATTCTGATGGNTCATTTATATATACTCACGATGATAGCGAGAATTTTACAGATCAGTTCTCTTACAGGTTGTCTGATGGTGAATGTAGCGGTGCTGTTTACACTGTTATATTGTCGGTTGANTCNGTGGATGATAAACCTCCNTTAGCAGTTGATGATAGTTATATCCCCTGTATCAAAGAAGGGGAAACCNTAGANATNACAACTTANGGTGANGGAGTTCTTGGTAACGACACAGANCCTGACGTNAAAGACGACACNCTTCAGGCATTTCTTGTTGANGATGTATCACACGGAAGNNTNACATTTAANGATGATGGAACTTTCTCTTANACACATAACGGAAATGAGGAGACAGTTGATTATTTTAGATATGTTGCGTTTGACGGTGATTTTTATAGCCTAGATACTGCACTCGTAACTCTATGTATAGATCAAGTAAACGANTGTCCTGTNGCTGTAGATGATATATTNTCTATTAATGAGGGTTTTGTGCTTGATTCTACTGTTGCGAAAAATGATACCGACGNAGATATAAATACTGACGATAATAACTATGCTGTGATAACTCCTCCTGCTATTGGTACTTTAGAGCTTAGATCAGATGGTTCATTTACATACACTCCTCCAAACCAAATAGCTGCTCCAGGACCTGAGATGGTNACATTTGAGTATGAAATTACAGATCCAGATCCTTCTACTTCGTGTTCAACTACTGCAACAGTAACTATTAGAGTNAACTCAATCAATGACTGTCCTGTAGCGGTTGACGATACNATATTTGTTGATGCNCTTACCAACGATCTTATAATTAAGGATNTAATTGCNAATGATTACGATAAAGATAANCCTCTTGACTCTTCAAGTATTTTTATTCTTGANCCACCACTTTATGGAGACTTAACTGTNAATAATGATGGNACGATAACATANGACTACATAGGATCACCAAGTAAGAGAGATAGCATAACCTACGCTGTCCAAGACTCTGTAGGATGTATTTCTAATTACGCTAAAGTTATGATTAATATAGAAAATATTCAGTTTCCTGAGTACGAGTTGTCATCGTACTTTACACCTAACTCGGATAGGTTTAATGACTTTTTTACGATAAAGTGTAAGAATATAACTATTGAAAACGTTAAATTTGAGGTTAAGATAGTAGATAGGTACCAAAGGATTGTTTACGAATCGATATCAAATTCAGATATTATTTGGGATGGTTCTGATCAATCTACTTCTGGAGAAGCTGGAAAAGGCATATATTTT
>NZLM01000058.1 GCA_002694245.1 Methanobacteriota archaeon | reverse complement strand
AGAATGTCCACGATTACTGTTTTCCAACCTGTACTTCTGAAATGGAGGAAGTATAATGTTACACATTGGAGAATTTCTTGTTTCATTACTCGACCGTCCATTTAGGGAAATAGCCCCTTACATGCCAGGTGATGTATTTCCATATTTCTTCACTTTAGAAATGTTTCAGCGCTCGTTAGTGGCTGCAATAATTGTTACAATTGTGGCCGGTTTTCTAGGGGTATTTCTCATAATAAGAAATCTGTCACTAATAGGAGATGGTCTAGCACACGTATCATTTGGAGGAGTGGCTGTAGCGCTTGTTGTTGGTTCAGTAAACCCGTTATGGTATGCGTTAATTTTCAGTGTAGTTGTTTCTGTTCTGATCTATGAATTACAGCATAGAGAGATTCTCACAGGAGATGCCTCGATCGCTATATTCCTCACTGGTACCTTAGCTCTAGGCTTAGTTGTATTAAGGACTGGTGAGAATGCTGTCACAACTGACATTGAGGGCTGGTTATTTGGAAGTCTTCTGCTTATTGATAGTGAAAGCCTGAACATGATTATTCTTCTATGTGTTCCTTCATTAATCGTTCTAGCGTTAATGAAACCTGCACTACTCGCTTGTACAATCGATCCTTTAGCGGCAAAAGTTCAGGGTCTGCCTGTACGAGCTTTAGGGCTAGCATTTTCAGTGATTACTGCATTAGTCGTTGTAAGTATGGTGCAAATAGTAGGAGCGCTGCTGGTTACTGCGTTGCTGGTAACTCCTGCAGCAACGGCACAACAGGTCGCCAGCAGCTTCAAATCATGCATTATTTGGACACAATTTTTCGGTATTTCATCCCTATTTATCGGATTATATTTCTCTGCNGAAGAAAATACTGGCTCTGGTTCGATGATAGCACTCGTTGCAGCNATAATTTTTGCAATANTAGTTATCACAAAAAATACCTACAAATTTTTCACNTCGGCAAATAATGCATAGATTCAGTCTATCGAGACTCGCATGGCAACCGCATTGCCTCCNCCCAAGCAAAGCGAAACAATACCGCTCTTAGCATCCANTCTTCTCATTACTCCAAGCATTGTGATNAGACATCTTGTCCCACTGCTGCCTAATGGGTGNCCTAATGAGACTGCACCACCGTGTAGGTTGAATCTGTCATGAGGTATTCCTAATTCTTGAGCNACAGCGCAAGAAGCACTAGCAAAAGCCTCATTATGCTCATANATTTCGACATCAAGAACATCNAGATTTGCCCTTTCTAAGAGTGTTTTTATNGCTGGTATAGGCGCATACATAACCCGGCTTGGCTCTACNCCTGAAGTGCAATAATCTTCAACAATTGCGATAATTTCCCAGCCATTTTCTCTCGCAAAATCAACTGAAGTCAGTAGAACGGCTGAAGCCCCATCATTGAGTGTTGATGCATTTCCAGCAGTAACNGTTCCACCTTCTTGAAACACAGGGGCTAATTCTGCTAACNTTTCCTCGGTNGTATTAGCTCTAATCCCCTCATCACAATTTAATTCAGGCATTTCGAACCTTTCCCAGTCAAACCAACCACTNTGTTCCGCNTGTGCAGCAAGATGTTGTGACCTAGCAGCGAATGAATCCATCTTTTCTCTTGAGATATTACACTCATTTGCTATAATTTCTCCAGTATTACCCATGTGGAGGTCGTTGTAAACATCCCATAGTCCATCATGAACCATCGTAGAAACCATTTCCTTTTCATCACCGTTTCGTTTTTCGAATTTAGGTGCGTTAGTCATGCTCTCCATGCCTCCTGCAATAACCACTTNAGTTTGACCTGCTCGAATGGAATTTGCTGCCATCATCACGGCTTTTAGAGACGAGCCACACACTTTGTTGATNGTGGTGGCTGCGATTGTATTNGGCAATCCGGCACCTAANGCGACTTGCCTAGCAGGTGCTTGACCTGCGCCGGCTTGCAAAACCTGTCCAAATAGTAACTCGTCTATTATCCCTGTTTCTGGATCAATATTACAGCGATGCAGCAACTCCTTAACCGCTCTAATTCCAAGATCTACGGCGCTCAAATTGGATAGGCTNCCCCTGAATTTACCAATGGGAGTCCTTGCTACACCGCAGATTGCGACTCGTGTCATGTTCAACCGATATGGGTTCAATTATTCAACTTGCTCTTGAACAGAAGTGTTCTTGTGTAGAGCCTAGTCGCAANTACATGGCCAAGTTCAAGACTGATATTCAAACTGAGCGTGATAATGANGTTATGAGAAACATTGAGGTTGAAATTGATTTTACTCCCAACGCTCTTGCAAGTATTTTGTACAAACAGGGTAATACTCACATCCTTTGTTGTGTTACAAANGAAGCAAGATTACCCGGATGGTTTCCNAGAGATGCCACAAANGGCTGGGTTCATGCTGAATATTCCTTACTACCAGGGTCNACTGACTCAAGATTCAGAAGAGANCGAAGAGGTGCAAAAGGTAGAACTCAAGAGATTGAGCGGTTGATCGCTCGCTCACTTAGAGGTGCTATNGATTTAGAGGCTCTGGGACCAATTGCACTCACTGTTGATTGTGATGTTCTAAATGCGGATGGTGGGACGNGATGTGCTTCTATTACAGCTGCTAATATTGCATTGAGGCTAGCGGTNAGAAGATTGATTGCAAGCGGAGATTGCTTACCTGTGGACCTTAGACCAACTAGAGAGCAAAGNGATNCTGGNTGGACNGCTCCAACATTATCTGAGNCTGAATCTAGAAACCANGAAAACAAAGTNATTCCNCACGACCTTTCTGCAATATCGGTTGGTTTAGTAGGAGAGGAAGTATATCTNGANCTTGANTACATACTCGACTCAAATGCTGATGTTGACATGAATGTAGTTGGAACTTCTGACGGCAAATTTGTCGAGGTNCAGGGAACTGGAGAAGAATCTACATTCTCTTATGACGAATTGCAGGCCCTCCTCGANATGGCACGAAATGGTTTGAAACAGTTGTCTGAAATGCAANTAGCAGTGCTTGAAGGAGTCGAGTAATCAAGCCGTAAGACTTGAAATACAGAGGTTAGTAGCNAACATANCCCGGGTTAGTAGCTTAGTTGGGAGAGCGCGGCACTGAAGATGCCGAGGTCGCTGGTTCAAGTCCGGCCTAACCCACCACAATTTCGTNATTATAGAACAAGTTTAGAGCAAATACTGTTGACTAATTAATAATAGTTAAGCTTTCAATTATTAGGTCTGTTTAATTAATAAAATACTGGCCGTAAAAACAGAGGAGTAAGCATGTCACAAGAGATTGAGGTGGATAACAGAGTTCCAGTAACAGTACTGACAGGTTTCCTAGGTTCTGGAAAAACTACGCTTCTAAACCACATATTGACTAGTATGGAACATAAAATGAAATTTGCTGTTATAGAGAACGAATTTGGTGATGTAGGAATAGACGAAAACATCCTAGTCGAAAGCTCAGAAGAGAGTATTATCGAAGTCATGAATGGATGCATATGCTGTACTGTTCGAGGCGACCTAACCGAAGTTCTCGACAACATGTATGACAGAGTAAAGGACTTCGACGGGGTGATTATTGAAACAACTGGACTTGCAGACCCTGCTCCTGTTGCTCAAACATTCTTCGTTGATGAAAGTGTAACTGAACGTTACAAACTAGACGGAATTATCACTGTTGTTGATGCTAAACACATCGTACAACACCTTGATGATGAAAAACCAGAGGATGTTGAAAATGAATCAGTCGAACAAATAGCATTCGCCGACCGTGTTCTGCTGAACAAGATTGACTTGGCTACAGAAGATGAATTGAAGGTAGTCGAAGCACGAATCAAGTCAATCAACGGCTCAGCGCCAATTTTTCGTACCCAAAATAGTCTGATTGACCCAAAAAATTTGATCAATATTGGCGCATTTGACCTAGAAAGCACACTTGAGATGGACCCTGAGTTCCTCGATACAGATGCCGAACACGAGCATGACTCTAGGGTTACATCAACAAGTGCAAGGTTTGAGGGAGAATTAAACGTCAACAAATTGAACGTTTGGATTGGCAATTTGATGAGAGACAAAGGAGAAGACCTATTCCGATACAAGGGTGTTCTAGCCGTGAAAGGCATGGATGAAAAATTTGTATTCCAAGGAGTACACATGCTGTTTGGCGGCGATTTTAGCGATGAAATTGGCCTCTGGAAGGATGGAGAAACAAGAGAATGTCGATTCGTTTTCATCGGAAAAAATCTCGACCACCAGGCTCTTCTTGACGGACTAATGGAGTGTAGGGCCGAAGAGCTTCGATTTAATGTTGGAGATACCGTCTATGCAAACATTGGAGAATTTACAGAGGGACGTATCCTAAAAACCTGGGACCAAGGAAATCCTTACAGAGTTGAAATTCAGAATGAGGAAAAATCCAATGTCTGGGTACCTATCGATACGGACCAGTTTGTAAGGGATAAGATTTGATTCCATAAATTAGGTGAATTCACAATGACAACAAGAATTTCCGTTTGCAATGGATGCTGTTGTGGCAGAGTTGAGAGGGGTAACAAAAAAGTGCCTATCGAAGACCTGAAACAGATGTGGAGAGACAATGGATTGGGTCAAAATGTAAAACTCAACATTTCGACCTGCCTTGGGCCTTGCAGTCGAAATAATGTTGTTCTAATTACCAACCAAGGGGAGAGGATATGGTTGGGCGGAATCAAGAGTGATGAACAATACAAAGAGATTATTGATTGGGCTGTAGTTTTGGAAAAAGAAAACCCACGTGCAAAATTACCTGAAAGCCTGAATTCAATCAGGTTCACTCCTGCATAATTCCCGATGTAAAATCAACTTCCTGCCCTAATTCGGCACAGTATTCATTTGCTCATGCCCCGTAGGGGCATATATGGGGTCGAAGACTATTGAATCTGAAACCGACCCCCTTGCTGATGAAATTGTAGAATCAAAGCCGGTTGACAAAGTTTCCAAAGAACTTGCAAACATCAGAAAACGCAGAAATTCTGACTCGGGTAGAAGGTTTCCATCAGCTCTTGAAGACTGGACCCTTTTGGCAGGTCTAGGATATGGAGCCCTGTATGCCATGCTGTTATTTGGAATGAGCAGCGGAATATTCGGAGAATCGACATCCCTGGACCATTGGGCGAGCGACACGGTTCTCGACGCAGGTGATCAATGTGAAGAAATTCTTGATACTCCGTGGATACACGCCTACCCTGACAATGACGTGGAACGGCTAAAAGTATCAGGTAAGAACCTAGCAGAAGGGATTGTTGTACTAAATTGGACAGTAGATGCGAAAGAGGAAGACAACCAACCTGAAGAATTCACAGATGAAGTGAATAGGAAATCTGTCGCAATAGATTATTCTGAGTGGAATACTGGAACTTACGAACTCGTCATCACCATCGACATCTATGAAATGGGAACTGACATGGATAACAAAACCAATGAAGACAGGGTAAATAATACAGAGAGACTGAGTGAAAATATTGAATTTGAAATTATCACCTCTGAAAGTGCACTTTCATTCCTTCCATTTGTCGAATCTGAAGTGAAAAGAGAAGCGCAAGTTATTGACGACGGCGCTAGAAAATGCTGGTCTGTAACCGATCTTGGAAATTGGGGATTCGTATTGATGGGAGCTGAGCTTGGAGGCGGACGTGAAACTGCGATGCTTACTGGTGGTGCTGCAGGAATCCCAGCATGGTGGATGGCTTTCGTATCATTATCTCTCTCTGTAATTTCCCTATTCCTTGCTTATCCTGTGATGTACAAACTATACCATCAAGATACTGATGATATGCTTTCCAGGACCCACATTAAGAAAGTCGTAGTTGATGTCTTAAGAGGTGCAGAAAGGCGATTACACATCACTATCGATTGGGATTTGTACAAAATCGAAGTACGAGATCTATCTATTGATATCATGATCCCCTATTCAAATACTGAAGGTACATTCTCAGACACTGCGGATGTTCGCTCGGAAATACTCAAAGAAATTCTCGAGGAATTTGCATTATTCCGTGTTTTCAAACCTGTGCAATTGACAGTACGGTCAATTGGTGAAAATCAAGCCATCGATTTCGAAACTGGGGTTGGCGTCGGAAGTGGAATGGTAGAGGATGATGAAGCAGAAGATCAGGACTACACATCATTTTTCAGAGACCTACACATGCTATCTAAGGTTGAGGATGAAGTTAGAGAATCCGTTAAAGGCTTCTTCCGATCAAAAAATGATTTGAATCTACAAATGGCTACGGTGACTAGCGAAGATTCGATTATCTTCGTAAGAGTTGCTTACAAACCAAGTCAGCGATTTGCTTACCTCAGATTCAAAGACTCAAATAGCGACATTGAGAAGGACCTTAGGAAGTATATTTCTCGCGAAAATCCCGATTTGGTTGGTACGCAAGAACTGATTGTTAAGGGACGAAACCTTGTTTCTACACTTGCCGATAGATCAGGAGCCGGTAGAGTTGAAACTCTAGCAACAAAAGGTAGCGAAGACTCGAGAGTTGCAGCGGTTGCTAAGCAGGATGGTCTAGGCGGAAGGGTGCTTCAAACCAAATTGTTTGGCGACATCCTTTCAACTGTCGAATACACTGCAAACGAGAAAAGAGAGATGATCAACAAATGGGGATTCTGGGGACTGATTGTATTCGTTTGGATACCTTTCATGGCATCAGGTGTCCTTGTTGGTGCAATGCTGGGATTGCTATCTAGAATGAAATTCATGAGAGTTCTATGGGCTACATTTGCAGGAGGTGCTGCAGCATCCTTGACCTGGGCCTATACTGCTGAAGGAATTGTTACAGTAATGCACAAGTACAAACTAGAAGCTGCAATTCCAATCGCNATTATCGCATTCATAGGAATGGCATTCCTTCACATGAGGTCTACAAAGATACGCAGGCAAGCAGAATTATTCGAAGATACGCTTTTGGATTCATTCCATGCCGATATCCGTGACAAATACGGTAATCAGTAAGGAGTGATATGATGGTTGGAGATGATGCTAAGTTTGGAATCCTAACTATCTCTGATCGTGCTAATGCAGGAGAGTATCAAGATGAAGGAGGCCCAGCAATTCTTGGCTTCTTCGAAGAGGCAATTGCATCATCATGGTCGCATCATTACAAAATTGTCCCTGACGAAATCGAAGCGATTTCANACGCGATAATCCACATGACTGATGAATTAAATTGTGATGTTGTAGTAACCACGGGAGGTACTGGTCCCGCAGAAAGAGACGTGACTCCAGAGGCAACCGAACTTGTATGTGACAGAATACTACCCGGATTTGGTGAACANATGCGAGCAATTTCATTGGCGTATGTACCCACTGCAATTCTATCTAGGCAACTGGGTGGGACCCGTGGAAAAAGCCTAATTTTCAATCTCCCTGGCCGCCCTAAAGCGATTAGAGAAACTATCGACGAAATATGGAAGGCAGTACCTTATTGTGTTGACCTTATTGGTGGACCATATATCGACATGAACGACGAAATATGTGAGGCTTTCAGNCCTAAAAACGCAAGAAGAAGGTGAATAATATGGAAAAAAATATTTTGATAACGGGAGCAAAAATGGTACTTCCACATGGGATAGAAACCGGTGACCTTAGAATAAGTGACGGAATNATCTCAGAAATATCAACCAAAGAGAAATTGGAGCCAAGNGATAACGAATATGTGCACGATGCTGACGGATTGCATCTTTTGCCGGGAATAATCGATCCGCAAGTACACTTCAGAGATCCTGGNCAGCCGGAAAAAGAGGATTTACACACCGGCTCTAGAGCTGCTGCAAGTGGNGGGGTTACNTCATTCCTAGATATGCCAAACAANGTACCAAGTCAGACCACATTGCAATCCATGTACAACAAATTAGAAACTGCATCTAATAGATGTGTGACGAATTATGGATTTTTCATTGGCGCTACAGAGAATAACGTCGAAGAGTTACAAAAAGCAGTAGGNACGCCAGATGCACCGATTGCNATACCCGGAATTTGCGGAATTAAGATTTTCATGGGCTCGTCTACTGGAGACTTATTGGTAAACGAATCAAGTGCATTGAAGACTATCTTCGACAATACAGCNGGTCTGATAGCAGTNCATGCTGAAGACGAAACAAGAATGATTGAGCGAGAAAAAATGATTGAAGGGAGAACAGACATGGCTGCACATGCAGAGTGGAGGGACGACCAAACTGCGCTAATCGCTACAAAGAGAGCTGTTGGCTACGCTCAAGACAGTTGCCACAGGCTACATATTCTGCACTTAACCTCAGGAATTGAAGCTGATTGGTTGAACCAATTTACCTCCCTTCATGGACAAGAAGGAAAAGCACACATAACAACTGAAGTACTTCCTCAACACCTCACATTTGACGAAACNGATGTCGAAGTATTAGGCACGAGATTGAAAATGAATCCACCGATACGTTATCAGAAGGATAAGGAAACATTGTGGAAACGCTTGCATGACGGAACAATCAACTGTATTGCGACAGACCACGCCCCGCACACTTCAGAAAACAANCAGAAAGGTTTCCCAAAAGCCCACAGCGGCATGCCAGGTGTTGAGACCTCATTACCTGTCATGCTCACTCACGCTGCAAAAGGAGAATGNACGATAGAACAGGTTGTGCAATGGATGACATACAATGTTGCAGAGTGTTATGGAATGGTTGGAAAAGGTCGCCTAGAAGAGGGATATGATGGCGATATAGTTCTTGTAGATATGAACAAAGAATACGTCGTTGCTGATGAGAATACTTGGACTACTGTTGGTTGGAGCCCATTCATTGGTAAAACGCTAGTTGGATGGCCAGTTTTGACCGTTGTTGATGGNACTCCTGTATTCGAAAGAAACGAGGAAACTGGACCAAAAGGCCGGTGCCTAGTAGAGCCGGGTGCTGTAGGCAAGCCGTTGGTAATGACGCCTTGGAAGTAAAATCATACATTTTCATGAACGACATGCGTTACATTTTTTACTTGAGTAAAGAATTAGCANTNAGTGAAAAGCATGAGTGGAATGGAAGATAAACTTGGACCTGGGCATCANCAGATAGTATTGGGATTACTTATTTTCGCCTCTGGAGCATTATGGGGAATAATGCTTGCTAGCGGTGATGGTGACATTGATTTGGCAGATCTGTATGTTTCCGCAGTGGTAATGCTATCAGGTGCTATGATCACCCTTCTTGGCATATCATTTGGATCGGGTAACGAACTTGATGAGACAAGTGACCTAAAAGANACAATNACCGAATTAACCTCAATGTTNGANAAGCTTCAAGAAAAGGTTCTCGGTAAAGAGGAAGAATAATCACAAATTGTACAATTTTGAGTATTTCTCTTCAACATAACTCAGGAAAGGTTCAGGACTTGGCTTGCTACCTGTTGCGCTTTCGATAAGTTCTGCAGGGGACATCACTGAGCCCTTAATGTGGANTTTTTCCCTCAGCCANTCAAGCATACTGGACCAGTCACCTGAACTGATTATTTCATCAATATCTCCTAATTCTTTTGACATTGTTTGCANTAATTGTGCGGCGTACAAGTTTCCGAGTGTGTAGGTCGGGAAGTAACCAAAAGCCCCCATCGACCAATGGATGTCTTGTAAACATCCGAGGGAATCATTGGGTACTTCGATTCCAAACCAATCNATCATCATTTTNTTCCACGTCTCTGGAATATCTTTGACCTCTAATCCTCCATTGAAGATCATTTTTTCAATTTCATATCTAACCATNATATGAAGATTGTATGTAATTTCATCAGCCTCTACTCGTATGAAATCTGGNTTNACCTCATTTGCTACTAAATCGAGNGTTTCANTTGTCCAATCAGGNCAGTCCGGNAATTGCTCTTTGAACCAAGGCATTGCAATATTCCAAAATGCTGCTGTTCTGCCAATTTGGTTTTCCCAAAACCTGCTTTGTGATTCATGAACACCAAGGGATACTGCTGTTCCTACCGGAGAGAAACTATGTTGTCTTGGTAGGCCTTGTTCGTANAGACCATGTCCAGACTCGTGCATTACAGCGTAAAGACATGAGAATGGATCCTTTTCATCGAACCTTGTAGTAAAGCGAGTATCGCCGGGCCATAACCCAGCGCAAAATGGATGAGTTGAGCGGTCCATCCTCCCTGCTTCAAAATCGAATCCCATTGCATTACTGACCTTGTTACAAAACATCTCNTGAGCGTCTGCAGGAAAGACCATTTCCTCAGGTAAGCGTGGAATTTCAACATCGGATTCCATAATTTTGTTGAGTAAAGGAACTAGTCTTTCTTTCAATCCCGAGAAAAGTGGGTCATAATCTTCGACTGTCATTCCCACTTCATACTCATCCAACAAAACATCGTATGGTGTGTGTTCACAACCTAGGTATTCTATTCGCTTCCTAGATAACTCAATCATTTTCTCAAGATGTTCAGCAAAGATTGAGAAGTCACTTTCTTTCCTAGCTTTTTGCCATGCTATCAACGCCTCACTTCTGGCCTTGGTGAATTCAGAGACAAATTCTGTGGGTAGCTTTACCGCCTCGTCATACTTCCTTCTCATCTCCCTTACATTTGCAGCGAGATAATCCTCAAGGTCTTGATTTTCAAGCTTAGAGATTAAGTCTCCTAACTCGTCATCAATTAATCTTGAATGCCTTTGTCCTGCNAGCCATGCTAAGGTTTCACCTCTTGCTTCTGCTCCTTTTGCCGGCATTATTGTCTCTTGGTCCCAGCCAAGATGGCCCTGAATTGCCTCGAATCGATACAAATCGTTTACACGACTGATGAANTGTTCTGCTTCGCCCATGGTTGCTGGAAAATGAATTTTCATTTCAATATATCAGTAATTCCGGGCAACCTTTCAAGTCGTAGAATTATGTGCGGTAATCATGGCCTCTCCTTTCCGTCGGAAATCCAAGGAAAGGGAGGTTGTCGTTGGCGAAGAAGACGTGGAACTTGAAGAAGTGATTCAAGAAGAAGAGCCAGATAAGAAAGGTAGTCCTTCAGAAATTGAAAACCTACCTCTGCAAGATTCATTATTTGAGTCTGCTAAACGAGTTACACACACTTGCATGGACATTCGAAGAGGAGAAAATGTTCTGATTGTATGCGATCCAACAACAGGAGAAATCGGACAAGCACTTCATAGAGCTGCGACTGAAAGGTCTGACAGAGTTTTGCTAATTGTAATGCCAAAAGGAAGGCACCATGGCGAAGAGCCACCTCCCCCTGTAGCGAATTTAATGAGATTACAACAGATTGTTATTGCTCCTACGAAGTATTCACTAACACACACTCGGGCAATTAGAACTGCGATGAAGGAAGGTGCAAGGGTTGCGACAATGCCCGGAATGACTGCTGAAATGTTCGTCAATGGAGGAATGACTGCTGATTTTAATGCAATCAAAAAGAGCCTCTCAGATATTTCCAGCACCCTTAGAAGAAAGCGACTGGTTCATGTCAAAGATTCAAACGGTACTGATGTAGAATTTGAAGTATCTTGGAAAGATTGGAAACTTGATGATAATGGAATTTGCAATCGACCAAAGATGATCACAAACCTGCCAGCTGGTAAGGCATTTGTTCTTCCAAAAGAAGGAAGCATGAACGGCACTATTGTAATCGATGGAACTTGGGAATCTACCTTATTGGATGAGCCCTTAGAATTGGAAGTCGAAAATGGAATTGTGATTGACATAAAAGGTGACACAACAGCTGCCCAAATTCGTCAACAATTCGGAGAGGCAGCCTCTAGGATTCGCTCCAAAGATAGAGAATTAGTCTGGACAGTAGCCGAATTTGGGTTCGGAATGAACCCCAATGCAAGAATTACTGGTCACGTACTTGAAGATGAAAAACAGCTCGGAACTTGCTACTTTGCAATTGGTGACAATACAAGTCTGGGAGGTAACGCTGCAGTTGGCATCCACATTCCTGGTGTCATATCTAAGCCATCGGTTTGGCTTGATGATACCCAAATTCTTGACTCGGGGAAATTGATAGACTGATCAACGATTCTGTGTTCCACAAACAGGGCAAAATCTCCAATTTGGATCTACACCGATCCTACATCCTCTGCAATGCAGACCTGACCTGATAGTTGGTTGCATGGGCTGTGCTGGTTGATTCCATTGACGCTGTTGTTGCTGTGCCTGCCACTGCTGTTGTTGTTGCTGTGCCTGCCACTGCTGCTGTTGCTGCTGTGCCTGCCACTGCTGCTGTTG
>NZLM01000057.1 GCA_002694245.1 Methanobacteriota archaeon | reverse complement strand
ATACAATCAGAAGTATAACGCCAAGCATGGAAATGCCAATAACGAACGTAACTGGTTTTTTTTCACTATCTGCGTGTGTGTAAATTGTGACAAGTCCTGATGCTTGATTCACCGGTATTGCGGGATTACTATCATGAGGTAAAGCGCCTTGCGCTAAGGCATTTAGTTGAAGTTCGGTAGGAATCCAACTACCTTCTACAAATTTCCAGTATCCATCCTCACTAACTTGAATTTCTGAATCTTCAGGATGTTGCATCATCATCATCTCTATTTACATTAAATCGCTTAATATGTCGTCATAGTCGGATTCCTTAGATCCTACAGTATAGTCAGATTCCATAGGTTTTACAGGTGATTGACTCGGTAAAGGAGGAGGAGGTGGAATTTGCAAAGGAACTTCTGATTCACTTGGCAATTCCTTCTCTGTCTCCAGATTGGTTTGCTCTATATTCCCAATCAGATTATTTGTATTTTCTACCAAACTCTCCTCGTTTACACTATCCACTAAATCATCTGTAGGAACTTGGATGTGTTTGACATTGTTGTTTTCTGTAACCGGTGTTTGCACCTCTTCCATGACAACTGAGTCTGTTGCGATCGTATCACCAATTCTACCTATGTTATAGGTTATTTTTGGCATATTAAACTCACCAGAAACTAAGAATCCGCTCATCGCCAATCCCAAATCTGAAAGGGTTTTTGATACTAACTCCCTGTCAGATTGCCATTGGAAAAAAAGGACAGAGTATCTGTCTGATTTTGTACAAAAAACAAGTATGTGTGGGTTGCCTATTGAAAATATCAGCATTCCAAGGGTAGCAATGAAAACAAGATCTGCAATATACCAAGGTGCAGTCCATGTTGAAGAAATTGGACTAATAAATATGAAACTAATAACGCATGTTACAGACAAAAATAACCTCCAGTTACTTATGTTCTCAAAACTATGATGTTTGAATCCTAGGACAGAACTACGGGTCACAGAGAACTCGTGTTTAACTCGTGACTTTTTGTCCAAACGAACTACCTGAAAGAGATTCTTTCCCACGACCATCGATAATTTAGAACCATCAGAACTTTGTTTGAAGATTATTTCTTTCAGCTCTTCGTCCGTTTCCTGTAAAATCTCTAAGAGTCTGTTCTCCACAGCATTCCGTGTATTGCAAACCATGTAATTGTTGTCATCACAATAGATTGAATGTCAGGGCGAGACATTAGAGATGCGGGGGGCAGGATTTGAACCTGCGAACCAATAAGGAATGGGACCTAAACCCACCGCCGTTGACCAAGCTGGGCGACCCCCGCGCAAACCTTCGCTGAAGCATCACACAAATGAATACAACGGTTGAATAATAAGAACACTAGACAGCGTTTATGGCCGGATTTGAATCATTTTCAAATTTCCTTGTTCCCCAGAGGAATAAGGTACACGTCGCCATATTCGTGCTTACGATACTCATGATTCCAGGGGCCTTGAAAGCCCTAGAACCAATAGATATGGAATCCTATGACATGGAGTCTCCTGAACTCACAGCAGAACGTACGATTAACCAAGAGTTTTCCACCACAGAAATCATACTAGGATTTGTTGTGAGCGTAAGAGATCCTGCTGAGGTTGGCTCGACTCCCGTTCCTGTTCCTCTGCTTGATGATGGCACCCCTGATTGGTCGAGGTTTGCTCAAGCAGATGAAATAATTCCTGAAGGTGAAAAGTGGCAAGGAGTCACACAAACTGACGGGGGAATTTTGAATCTAACAATCTTGAGAGAAATCGATGCCAAGCACGAGATAATTCGAAATCATCACCTCGGAGATTACATGAAACCGTTCATCAATGACGTCACAGAGCTACAGACTGAAGGCGTGATGAGCCTTGTGGATATATTCAGAGGATTCATGGCAAATGAATCCGTATTAACACAACCAACAATGACCCTAGCAGGAACTAAGCCCCCTGTTACAAATTGGTATGACTGTGGGCAAATTGAATGCCTAGACTTTGATGATAACAACCTCACTCAAGCGCACATTGACTTAGCAGCAGCGAGGATGGCAAGTGCAAACGGTTCTGATTTTTTGAGATGGTTGTCCCTAGACAGGGGATTTGTCAGTGCCTCTGAAAATGCGGGAATTGTTGGTGGGCCAATCGGTGGATCGCTCAACATAAACGGGACATGGGATAATGCAAGACCGGGCCCAGGACGCTGGTCAGCATCAGCATCTTGGTTGCTGGTTCAACTAGACAGAGCATCCCTAGAGGAAGCCGGCTGGACCAACATATGGAAAGATGCTCACTCTGAAACNAATATCGACTTTTCAGACGATGGCCCAGTGGTTGGTGGATACAGATTNAATGGAATTGACCTGCTTTTGCACCCACCAAATTACACCTCTGAATACTGCCTTGAACTTGATTCTCCATGCTCGGTTGAGTGGTCTATGATGGACTTGGAAGGTCGACTTAGAAGCCATGATAATAACTCTCTAACTCTTCTAGTAGGACAAGCTGTAAATGTTGAGGTTAATCGTGAATTACAGAACTCNGGTGGACTAATTTTTGCTATGGGTGCTGTGATTATCGTCCTACTNTATGCGTCGCTGAGAAGATGGTCTGACGTNGCAATTGTGTCAATGGCACTTGGTGGAGCATTATTGTGGATGCAAGGAATGATTGGTCATGCTGCATCATTGTTTGGATGGTTAGGTATNGACATAATCTCTAGGTCGCAGTTCTCCAATCTTTTGCCAATTCTGGTACTCGCTCTCGGGATTGATGATTCATTACATGCCCTACACAGGTACAAAGAAGAAAGAAATCTTGGAAAGAGCACTATTGAATCTGGAAAGATTACAGTTAACAGAGTAGGGAGAGCAATTATGCTTACCTCGATAACCACTATGGCAGCATTTGCAGCCAACCTGTTTAGTGATGTTGCTGCTCTACGGTCTTTTGGTGTGGAAGCCGCATTAGGTGTGCTTGCTGCCTTCTTGTTGACTGGAATTTGGGCACCGTTGGTTAGGATATCATTTGATGACTGGTTAGAAAGAAAAGGAAAGAATACNACTCCTGATGCTAATCATCACTTTGTTAGAAAAGAAAGGTTGCAGGCTATTGCCATAAAATCCGGNACNGGAAAGAGTCCTTTCATCATAGCAATCCTCTGCTTCTTAGTGACTATACCAGCAGCATGGGGAATGATGCAGTTAGAGGGTGATTTTGCTGTAGACGACTTCTTGGATGAAGAATCTGATTTCGCAATAGGGGTTGAAATCGTTAGCAACAGATTCTCCGATGAGGGAGAGCCTGCGATGTTGCTAATCGAAGGAGATGTTGCAGATCCTGCAGTNTTCCATGCAATAGACGATTTCAGGAGTAATGCAAATTTGAAAACTGAGGGGGTTATTGACAAGATGACTAGAACTCCCGATGGCTCGGTTGATATTCTAGCAATTGATGAGTTCGTTTACGCTGCTTCAGCATCGCTTCTATCTGACCCCNAGCCATTTTACAATCGCGGATTTAATGAATCTGGGTGTGATACTACCGGAGTCTTGAACGCACCTGATATNAACGATAGAGACTGTATCATTTTCTTCTACGGCGTTCTATCACTTGATGGCATTCCAGGAACAGAGGTACCCGCTTCCCTGATGGATTTGTATATCTCACCGGAAGAGGAACTCGACCCAAACAAGGTTTGGCTATCAGTCGATGGTAACCCAATCGTGTATGACATGATGATAATTCGATTTGGAATTACTTCTCCNGAAAACTTCCCAACAATGGGCCCNGGAATTGATGAAATAAAACGGGATTTAGATCCANTTCTCAACCTATCAAGCGGAACATGGGAAGAATCAGGAACTAAGAGNGAAGACAAACCGCTGACTTGGGTAATGCTAACTGGAAAACCGATCATTAGGTTCGTTGCTAGTGATAGAATGCAATCNGAGATGCAATCATCACTAATNTTAGGATCGCTCTTCGTTTTGATGACGCTTTCCGTTGGATTTAGGTCNGTAAAACAAGCGTTGATTTCTCTTACCCCAATTCTATTGGTTGTTGTTTGGCTATACGGCTTGATTTACGCACTTGGATATTCTTTGAATATTGTTACAGTCACTATAGCAACAATTTCCCTAGGTGTCGGAATTGACTATTGTATTCACGTTACTGAAAGGTATAGAGAAGAAAAAGAGAAGGGCAAAAATCACAGAGAAGCGTTGAACGGAGTTGGAGGTGCATGTGCCCTAGCATTAGTTGGCTCTGCTGTATCTGATGTTGCAGGNTTCTCAATCATAGCAACCTCTTCGATGGGATTGTTCAATACGTTTGGGCTATTTTCTTCAATGATGATTATTCTATCNCTAATCGCTTCGATGGTNATAACTACTGCTGCGATTGGATTTGTCAAGGCGATTGATGATTCACTGTCCGATGCTGATACAGGTTTGGAAAGTGAGACTGCTACAGATTAGTCTGANTCGTCNAGTCTTTTCCTGTGCTTAATGCCACTAACTACGTGTCTCTCCTCAACTTCAGCTAATTTAGATTTCAATCTCCAAGAAAGAAACCACACTGCGGATACTACACCGATGATGTTGAGAGCCCAAACCCAAAGTGGTACATCCATGATAATCACCTAAATCGGTGGCAAGATATCGATATCCACATCTCCCTTGGGAATACCAATACAGCCAAGACGAGCACCTTCCTCTACTATTTCTTCATCAAGCCCTGGTGTTAGAGGGTCGGGTAGCGAAACTTCCCCAGAAAGAAGAGTGACCATGCATGAACCACAATTGCCACTAGTACAATTTGTCGGNATTTCCACATTCGCCTCGTATGCGTGCTCAACAAGCGATTTCCCTGGCATCTCAAGCGTTTGCCCGAGTAATTTAGCTCCCCGTAGGAAACGAATCAGGCCCATTTNTGCACCTCAACGATCTTCCCAGCGAGACCATCTTCCTGTTTGTTTGTTGAAGTAAAGTCCAGCCTTCTTCATCCACTTGTTGAACTTGGTAGCTCCAGCTCCTGTTCTCAAGATNAAGTCNTCACGGTCCTCTTGCGCCTGAATGTAACCCTTAGCGGCGAGTGTTTGGTCAATCCAATCATTGATGCTCATCAGACCACTTGTTAGAACCGATTGTTCTGCTGCCTCAGCCATTGTATCGGCGTCTGCTCCAGTCTGCTTCAGTTCATCNTGTACTAGTTGATTGATGGTTGCAAAGTCTTGGGATGCTGGTTTAGGTGGAACTGGGTTGCGGGGTCTAGCATCTGGATCGATTTTTATTCTACCTCCGTTCGCCATGATTTTGTCTACAATGGTTGACACTCCGGGGGAGAATNCTGTTTCGCAATCCCAGCATATGAAAGACCAATTTTCCATATCATCAGGATTCCTACTACTCCTTGGATCCATCTCTTCTCCGCATGATGGGCATGCGTGGAGGATTAANTCAGGAACTATTTTTCTCCTAAAATCGACAATATCCTGAGGTGTTCCTTCCAATTCAAGCATCTCGTGGTCCCTTGCTGCTTCTAGTCCCCTAGTTTCAAGCTGATCACGTATCTTCACTTTCTGGTCATCTTTACCNTCATCATGAAGGTTGTTCTCTAGTTTTACAATCAACTCAACGGTTTTTCCAAGACGATTCATCACGAGCTTTTGNGCTCTAAATGCCTCGACTTTGGCTAACTTCAGGCGTTCTTTTTGTTCAGCCAACTCTGTGAGGACGTCTTTTTGCTTCCTCTTGAATTTCANCTCTTCAATTTTGTTTTCAGGTTTCTTTTCAGGAGCAAGGACCTTGGANAGGTATCTTTCCTTGCCATGTGATTTTGGCCCAGCTGTAATGATTTCTAANACACCATCTGCAATATCTGGNTTGAGTCCNTAGTTCTCAACCANTTGAGATTTGTCNATCTTNTTTAGATCTCCAATCTTGATNCCAGCATCAGCTAATTGCATTGCTGTTGTTTCGTCAATTCCTCGACGAAGTAGAGCCAGATATGTGTCCTTCTTTGCCATGNGCACCCCTCCGACGAAGTAAGCCGAGCGGGGGGTTAGATGTCAACCCATCGCTCTTCTCGCGTCCTCCAATAATTGTGCTAATTCCAACCAATCCTCGATTTCAAGGTCCTCAGGACGCTCGTCAATTAATTCAAAATCGATTGACTGAAACGCTNCCCTATACAGTTTTGAATGCCAGCCCTTTACTCTTGAGATTCTTTTTGGAGCCTTTGACAGAGTATTTCGCAATTTTTTCCTTCGCTCGGAAAATGCCTGCCGAATCAATTGTTTTGTCAGCTTAGAATTTTCTGGAGGGGCAATCCTAGACATTGTGACTAGCCTTGAATGAACCTGAGGCGAGGGAGTAAAACAATGCGGTCCGACTCTCATCTCAAATGTGCAATCCCAATCGAGCATNGTACACATGCCAAGACTACCTCTGTCGCTTTCCCATTCAACAACNAGTCTTTCTGCAAATTCTTCNTGGACAAGCATCACTACCTCTGTTATAGNTTGATTTCTNGTTATTATCTCAANTAGAGGAGAGGATATTTGATAGGGGATATTTGCAACCACCTTATTTGCGGATGGCCATTGTACCTCTAGCGCATCTCCCTCAACTAAATTGAGGTCCGGGAAATTTTCCCGCAAAAACTCACATGCACCTGAGTCGATTTCAATAGCTGTTAGATCACAACCGGTTTCAAGAAGCCTTTCAGTCAGAACCCCAGGCCCAGGACCTATCTCGATAATTGCATCACTCTTTGAAACATTGGCTAAGCGAATTGTTTCGTCCAAAACATCCTCGTTGTTTAGAAAATGCTGGCCTAAAGATTTGACATTGTCCTGACGCATTCGCAGGCGATCGATTAGAACTCGGGCTCCGAAGCCCATAGACTCACTCTCCTTGTCGGAGAAGGAGGTCAAGCAACCTAGGCTGGAGATTTCTGTCTTCAATCTCGGAAACGAACCTCTTGGCAAGAAGTTCCTGAGCATTTATGTTGCAATCTTCATTGAGTTGAGTGAAATTATCCCATCCAGTCCTCCCTCTGCTAGACACCATTTCCATTGCCTTCTTGTTCCCAACCCCAGGAAGCAGTTCAAATGCGTGCATCTTCAGTGATAGATTGCCAGCCCTGTTGAAAAATTGTTGAATGAAGACATCTGGTGAGTCCTCGATTATTTGTTGTATAACTACAGGAAGTTCAACCGATGCAGAGTTTGAGAGGTCTCTAATCCGAGCAAATCCAAGGATGTCCTGAACTACTTCTCTCTTATCATGATCAATTCCCATGTATATCCTCTCACCAACAGAGCGCAAACCAGTGCCCGGCTTTGGTCTTAAGCGGATAACGTGTAACGATGGTTCAGTTACAACAACAATCACAGCCTCAGCTTCAGGTTGGTCTATGATTCTACACCATTCCACAGACAGCAGTGGGTCTGATCTTTCTTGACGAGGATTATTCCTACGCTGTCCGCCTCTACGATCGTTACGCATGGTTATCACCGTTGATAATCGGGTAATTATTCTACACCGACATGTTGGCGTACAATGTCAAGAACCGCTTCCACATCGCTACCATCGATTGAAATTCTGCGGCTTGCGATTACAGCTCTGACGTCATCTGAATGCATTGGCATTAGCTCTGCCAGTTTAGCAGCAAGTTCAGGATACTTCTGGAACATCTCTATCTCTAGGATTGCGCCGAAGATATCAGCGAATACTTTTGGGTCGGTTTTGTAACCATTTCTGTGGTCACTTGCAGCCCATTCTGCGTGCTGGAGCGCCGCTTTTTGTTCGTATGTCAAGAAACCACGTCTGTTTTGTGCATCGAGTAGCATGTCTCTTACTGATGAATAATCTGTAAATGTCCCTTCGTCATCCATTAAAATCACTCCAATGGTCTTAGGTGCTCAGGTCTTGCAACTACTGTCTTCTTCATGTTTCCGTCTTTCACGGAAACGACCCAGGCCTTGCCTTGTCGGCCTTGAATGAATCCTGTTCTACCTTGGAATCTTCTGTGGGGCATACCCATTTGCTGGCCGCCGTCTAGAACGATAGCTACGCGATCTCCTTCAGCATAGTCATGCATGATCCTGCTAATGTTGACACGCCCTCTGTCGTGGCGTCCTCGACGTAGAATACTTCGGGTGCCTTGGCGTTGACCTTTACTTCGCTTCATGGTAATCGCGCTCCCGCTTCTCGTGTCAAAAGACAATTCGAAGCATTCCGCCGACCTGCCGGACCCATATAAGCACCGCGACGCGCTAATCTGCGTGAATGTCGGCCACATCGAGCCATTCGACAGTACATTTTGCCTTGATTAGCGAGGCGATTGAGGGCTGAGTTCTACCACCATCGCCGTGTACTGTTTCCTTGACATATGTGCCAGATTCACACCTCAAAGAAAATTCCGCGATCAGATTTCCATCCTCGTCCTCCTTAATTGAAGGATTTGATGTCTCGATGACTTTTCGCTTTCGAATTTTATCTGCCCTTCTGTGAGCTACTCTCTCCGGAGTTCTCTGGGCAAGAGTACAACCCTGTAATTTCTCCATAATTTCCATGACAAAATCTGTCTCAGGGAGATCTAATGTAGGCTCCTTAAATTCGCTTAATCTTTGAATCAAGACATCTTTTGTACCACTTTTAGCCAACCCCTTTTGCTCGCACATTTCAACAAGTTCAGCCTTCTTCAAAGCGCTGTAATCAACCTCTTGTTCTACAGGCTTATCCTCTTTCTTTTTTCCACGATAGTGATTTTTTCTACGGCGATTACGGTCTTGGTTGTTTTTTGGGATTTCCATAACTTGGGTTAGTTCATCGTACTCTGTCTGAGTTATTGGTTCGATTTTGTACCTTATCGTGTAGGATTTTTCTGCAGGGGTGTCCTTTACCCTTACAACCTCACTGCGGTTTGAAACCCTCATGTCACTAACCTCTAGCCTCCCTTTCGATGCTTCGTTTATGGTTCGCATGACCAATTCACAATCAACCTCCCTTTTGACGGGTTTTTTCAATTCGATAACGAAAGGCCTCCCCCTCCCCAAACATCTCACGTCAATATCTTCTCTACCCATACCATGGAAGGCGTGCTCATCGCTGCCGAATAATTCCAAAATAGGGTCTCCAATCAAACCTTGAACTGAATTCTTGTATTGCAGCCCTGTGAATTCGCATTTTTCGCATCCTCTACCTTTGCACGCTCTGCATGGCCACTTTGTTTGTGGTATTCCCCTCTCGAGTTTCCTATATCGACCGTAGACATAGTGTGACCTAATATCAAGCTCAACAGTCAGGGTTAGAACATCGATCAGGGCGAGAATTTCTGGTTTATCTACAACTAAATTAGTCTTGAAATCAGATGCTTTCAGTTGATGAGCGACTTCTTCAACCAAACTGGATTTCAATGGTGCTGAGCCGGGTGCACCGAATCTTTTCCTTAGATGATCCTCTGCTTCAGTTTGATCCTTGGGAATTCTAGCGCCTAATTGCAATCTTGTACACTCACTTTCACCGATTGATTCCGAAATCAACTCCGCAAGCAGGGGAGCTTCCTCGAATAGGTTTTCACAGAATGGGCATAAAGGCTCTAATTCTCTAGCTTCTGCCATGGTTGAGTCGGTTTCAATTACCTGATTTCTGACTTCGACTCCCGATTCGTAAATTGTCTGTCCAAATCTTTTCTTTCCCGAAACTCTACCCAAGCAGTGGTTACAGGTACCAATCCTAACAAGGTGCTTCAGACCAGCAGGTTTTGGAGCAGGAGGAATCTCTTCTTCTCCAGTATCTAGTTGCAGATCTTCCTCATTCCAATCGGGTTCAACAACAAATTCTGCTTCTTGACCACCATCATCCCACAATGAATAATCTGTTGTGCCAAATCCAGCATTCGCATACGACATCCAGTCATCATCTTCACTTTCGTCACCTTGTGAAGTGTCTTTGTCAGTCATAGTATCACCATTCCACGTGGGGCCAACCCCTAACTGGAACAAACCTACCGACTTTGCTACCCCTCAAAACCTCTTCCTAAGATTGTGGTAGTGTTCAAAAACCTCGGACTTGTATCTGTTACTATGGCGGGAGAACCTGTTGAGGTTGGACAGTTCGTGTCTTTTGCCAGACAAGCACTTGTTAACGAACCCTACCTCTCAAACGCTGCAATAATCGGTGAGTTAACCAAAGTAACATTTGCTCGCTCCGGGCATACATATTTCACGCTTACAGATCCAAACGGATCAATTGATTGCGTGCTGTTTGGAGGAAATGCCTCTTTCCAAAGTCAAGGCATAAAGGAGGGGAATAAGTTGGTAGCGTTAGGGGGCATAGATGTCTATGTAAAAACAGGAAGAATGCAGTTCAAAGCAAGTAGAGTGCAGCCTGTGAAAAGTATCGGCGAACTGGAAAAGGCTCGACAAGAATTAATTCTGAAATGGCGTAACGACGGCACAATAAACAGGCCAAGAAAGAGTGCTCCGTTAATTCCAAAAAACCTGCACATAATCACAGGCGAAGGCAGCGCTGCATTATCGGACATGCAACGGTTGATCTCCGATAGGTGGCCAGGTTTTGGCTACACTGTAGTCCCCGTTTTAGTACAGGGAGATAAGGCTCCATCTCAGATTGTTAAAGCCATCGAATTTGCACAAAAAAGTGCTGATTTAATCATTGTCGGACGAGGAGGGGGCTCTCCTGAAGATTTATGGTCATTCAATCTTGAATCTGTTTGTCAAGCAATAATTGACTGTCCTGTTCCGGTAGTCAGTGCTGTTGGCCATGAATCAGATTTTCTAGTGAGTGATATGATAGCTGATATCAGAGCCTCTACCCCTTCAAACGCCATTGAACGTGTTATCCCTGTAAAAGATGACCTAATTGCAATTATCGAACAGGCGCACGACCGTCTAGACTTTGCTGTTACCAAGATATTTGTAAGACAAAATGAGAGAATCAATAATCTAACGATTAGGCTGAGTGCGGCGCCAATGAGAGGAATAACGAATGCAAAACTCAAACAGTCTAAACTCTCTAGCCGAATGCTATCGTCGATAGACAAATTCTTCCTGATAGAGAAGAATCGCCACAGGAGTATTGAAACAATCCTTAATTCCACTAACCCAACAAGGGTTTTAGAACGTGGATACTCAATGGCCATTAATGCAAAGGGAAAACCTGTTACTAGCGTGATGGGGTTGAAACAGGGAGACACCCTAACGGTAGTATTGAAGGATGGAGAAGTCGAAACTGAGGTGAAAAAATGAGTTATGCTGAATCGATGAAAAGATTGGAAGAAATTGTTGCTGCTTTGGAAGCAGGAGGAACTGAACTGAATGAGACCTTGAAACTCTTTGAAGAGGGTTCGAAACTATTGAAAAAATGTCAACAAGAACTCGCTGATGCTGAAGGCAAAGTCGAGAAATTACGCTTGGAGGATGTTGAGTGAGTAGAAAGTTTGCAGCTCTCCAGCGAAGAGTTGCACGTCTTGCCGCTGAATGGCAAGATCCACATGATGAATTACCATGGTCAAAGAAGGACATTGTACAAAATATCGAAATCAAGGAAGATGGAGAAGTTACGATTACAGTAAAACCAACGCGCCCACATTGCCCATGCTGCCTATTAGATTTCGATGCTTTTCGGACAAAATTATTACAAACTAAAGGAGTATCTTTCACTACACTAAAAGTCGTAGGAGTGCCTGCAAGCGAACGTTGGACAAGAACCCTAAATCGCTGATATTATATGTTTAATAATTGCAACATGCACCGGAAATTATGGACGAGGATGATAGTTACAAATATTATCCATTTCCGAATGTATCTCTAGAAGAAAATAGGGGCAAAAGATACCCAGTACCTCAATTACCCGAAGAATTCATGACTTGGCAGGAGTGGATGCAAAGCGAAGTAAAAAAGAATAAGATTTGCTCTAAAGAAATTATGAACGCAACTAACAATGAGAAGTTAGTGCCAATAAGTTCACCGGACGAAAATAAAAAAGACACTTATGTGTTTGGATTAGATGAAATTGAATACAGTCATCTGCATGCTATAAAAGAACATGAGGGATACAATTACCTCTACAGGGTTTACTTACAATACCTCAGAGATGAAATGTCTCAAGGTAATCGTTCACCAAGAGTGCTCAGGGTTGCATCGCATATAGATGAGGAGGAGCAAGCTGAAAAAATGTGGACTGAATTTGCAAACGAAATTTGTGTTGAACTCAGAGATTTCCTTCAAAAAGTACCAATTTCCGGTTACGTTTACTATGATATTTTCAAATTAGATGATACGTGTCAATTGATAGATACATTCGTATCAAAATCACACGACAATAGCGCTATGCTTGAAGAAATTTCAAAACAAACTGTGAAAATTATTTTTAGACATTCACAGGAAAGAAAACCCAATCTTAGGGCGTTATACTCAAACTGGAAAATTGCGGAGTTAAGAGAATTTTTTGATAAACATCCGGATAGAGACGATGAAATAGATAGCTCAGAATTTAATTCAAAACAGGAACTTGTCTCGTATATGGTTGAAAATAACATAACCCCAGAAAATTTTGAAAACAGTCAGAATTCCAGATGTGGACCGCTCACAGTTCTTATTGACGACTTATCCAGTTCAATTGAGAAAATCCTTAACTCCAAAATAAGGCGACTGAATGATTGGAATGCAACAACTCTTATGGGAGATGCAACAAAATCCACAAAGGAAATTTTCCAACAAAAAGAACCAAAATTCCTTAGCAAAAATATTACTGGAAATGAAAACAATCCAACGAAAAACTGGAGTCTTGAGGACAGGATAAACCGAGCAGCGGAACTACTAACAAATGAGATTATCAAAATTTTAATTTGCGAATTGCAATGGCTCTCCATACAAAAACCCGATGACATCGATCTTGAGCATTGGAGGAAAATATTAGGAATTGAAGAGAAAAATAAATCCGCATTCAAGGAACCTAACGTATACGTCCTCACAAAGAAATTTTTGGAAATTCCGAGCGTCGGTGGTTCAGAGGTAAGAAAAAGGAACATAAGTTCATACGATTATGAAAAACATAAACATGAACAACACTCAATATTCAGGCACATGGCTCAGAATACAAGACAATGGATGTATTGTGAACCTGTTGACCATAATCCAAGTCAACCTGGTGGCTACGTTAAGCGTAATTTAAGAAACAGTATCAACAAATCTGCAGTCATGGACAAACTGACTAAATTAAAGGTAAAGTACGGTAATGAACCTGAATGGACAGAAAATTACCCTGAAAGATCAAAAATAGGCACTGAAATTTGTGAATCCTTAAACAACCTACAAAAGACACAATGGGAAA
>NZLM01000056.1 GCA_002694245.1 Methanobacteriota archaeon | reverse complement strand
TCAGTTCCCAAACATCCAGCAAGGCTGGACATAATCATCAAGAAACTTACAAGCAGAGCCCTATGCCAATTACTACGCATGGTTCGGTGCGCTGCTAATATATATTTAATTAAATCTATTAATTAGAGAAATGAATATTATTATTACAATCTGATAAATCGGGCCACCATGAGCAGAATCATATCCTTCAGTTCTGATGATGAATTCTCAGATGGTCTAGAGAATATGATTGAAAAATCTGGGTACAAGAATCGAAGTAGATTCTTGAGAGATGCAGCGTTGCATTTCTCTGATTACAAGCAGAGAGGTGAATTATCGAAGATGGATGACGATGAAATTATCGAAGGTCACCTTATCATCTACTATCAGCATGGGATCGAGAGTAAATTGCTAGACTTAAGACATTCAGAAGATCTTTCGGTAACTACGTACAACCACAGTTGTCTGAAGCATAGCCATACTTGTGTTGACGTCATTCAAGCAATAGGTACAGCAGCACAATTCCGCGGAATAATTTCAGGCCTACAGGACACACCGTCAGTTGACAAAATCATGCTTTCTGTTGCTCCAAAGAGAGATAGTGGTTGCTGCTGAGGTCAATCTAAAAGTGATAATCAAATTCATATTTTGGTTATTTTCTCTTTAGATGAATCCTGACTACCTTGGCAGGACCACGATGGAGATCTGATTCATCGAGCTCGATGGATTCAACCTCTGCATGAATCACATCAAATCCATCAGAAATTACATCCATCACTTCATCTAAATCCCACAATAAGTCCAAGCTTTTTGGCCCACCACTGTTTAGTTCTAACTGGCTTGTGTGATAACCCTCACAGATGAAATCTCCACCTGGTTTAAGTGACTTTAACATTCTAGGATAGTGAATGGCGAATAGTTCCCAGGGGATATGAAACCATGAACAAGCAATCAAATCATAATACTCATTTTTGAAATCTCTAGTTGCTATATCGTCTACTTGGTAGTCGACTTGAACAGATTTCTCTTTTGCTAATATTGCGCATTTACTTTTTCCAACATCAGACAAATCAAANACAGTAGTNTCGTACCCCAAAGATGCGATGTAAACAGCGTTTCTACCCTCTCCATCNGCCGGCACGAGTGCTTTTCCGTTGTTTGGTTGGATTCTAAGTTTCAGCCACTCNTTAGGCTCTTTTCCGTAAGCCCATCCATCTCCTGAGAATCTATTGTTCCAGGCTTCTGCTCCGATCCTAAATTTACTCATTTGTCTCAACTTTCTTGAATTTAATTAGNCCNNNATCCTCGATTATNTCACAATTTCCNGGTAGTATAGGTAATATGTCATCTACAGATATTCCTGTTGATTTGTATATTCTATTNGCGATATTTTCNTTCTTCTCAATCCCTGGAGTGATTATCATGTATCTACTACAGATTTCAGCGATATATTGCGCTGGTGATGCCATTATTAGGGGAATTCCGTTGATGGCTACGAGTCCGATGCCGAGTCGCAAATCTATGTCTTTGTACCAAGTTCTTTGCCCTCTTATCACGAAAGCTCCCTTGCCGACATATTCTCCGGTTTCGGCAGATTTGGAAACCTGTCCNGGCTTTACCCAGTAGACTGTTCCATGTGCTCCTCCGCCATTCCAAGCCCTGCTCCAAGCCAAAGCCATTGTCGCAGCAACCTCGGTGATTTCATCGTCAATGTCTGCCTCAATTTTATCCACCAAGCGGAACGCTGGCATATCANATCCAATGTGTGCTGGAGGCTGCTCATCGATAGTGAAACCTTGGTTATTTCTCAGCGAACAGGATGGTGCACCATGTAGGTCAGCATGCAGATACCTGTCTCCCAGCGATAGGTGTTTTTTGACAATGGCATCATTTCCTTTTGCATCTCTTCCTCCAATCATCAGGTGGCCAGAAGGCAACATTGTCCATTTATGATTCTCAAACCAAAGNCGCTTGGCACGCTTTACTCTTGCAACTTGTCCGCTTGCTTCACGTTTTGCTTGTTTTTTCCTAGCCCTNGATAGCTGTAATTTTGTATCTTCGAGTGCGCTAATAGCGCCTGCGGATTTGTCCTTTTGCTTGCGACCTGCTTCGAAATATCTCTGTGCATTTTGATGAACTGATTCATCTAAGTTCAGTGTTATTTGTCGGCCAGGATTTCCATCCTCATCTGGTAAAAAGGCGNTAAATGATCGGTCCGCTGCATTTACTGATTGAATCCATTGAATTTCTTTTGTGGCNTTTTTTACCCCATCCCATCCTAAGTTTTCTACCGCTTCATTTACCTGNGCTAGTAATTGCTCAACATGTGNCCAATTNTCTTGAATTAGATGACCTATTGCCTGTTGCTTCTCAACCTTCTCGCCAAAGCCCTNCAAGGCNTTTTCCTGTTGTGCTAGCCTTCTNTCAAGTTTCTCNACTTCGGTGGAATGCCCTCTACCAGGTGCAGCAACATCCAATGCTTCTGCTTCCCTTCTTGCCAANGCATTCGCATCATGAAGCCCCATCCATTCGTCAACTGCTTCGCACATTGTTGCGAATTCCTTGTATTCTTGTTCCTCAAGAGTTGAAAGTANCATTGGCCATGCTTGCTCATAGCCTCCCTCCTTGAGGAAAAGGAAGCCTTTCCATTCGCCATGTAACAATTCGTTCAGAGCTTTCCAAACCTTATCCAAGTCAACATGCTCTATTTCGTCTTCAGATTTGTGCCCTGAATCTTTACACACTGCAGCTGAGATACCTGCGCCTAGGTTTAGAACACCTCCTAGNGTTCTGCCGAGATTTCTNTCGCTNGATAACATCAGTTCTTTGAATTCATCAAACTCCAGCTGGTAGGGATCTCTTGCAGCGGGCGGTGGCGTATATTCGATGCCTTTCTTCAGTGTCCTGTCTGCATATGTTGCGTGTGTTAATGGTTGAATGATGATATCATNTCCATCTGCAAGTATGATATTTCCGTCCCTAAANACTTCAACATATAGGTGGAATTTACCATGNGAGTTTTCAAAAACGAACCTCAGAACTCTATCAAACCCAATTTGCTCAATTGCCTTCAATCTTGCATTTGTTAGCACCTTCCTTAGAACCATTGCAAAGGGGGCTGGATATTGCGGCATTGGCCTATCACGTTTACTAGTGTAGACTCTTTTTCCTCTAACTAAAACGAGGTCAGTATTACCTCCATCTTTTGCTCTTAGCCTTAGAACTACTTGTTCNTAATGAGGCTGGTAGCACTTTTTGCAGTGTGAGTCAACCATGTAACTCAACTCGCTCGCAATAGCTCGCAAGTCAAGTCCACTCATCACACTCTTCATGCTCGCACCCAAACTCCGTCAACAGTTCTAACATTTCCACTCTTCTGATGAGANATTAGGTGCGACAATGTCTGGTCGACGGCTAGGNCAGGGTGTGCGTCAGGGGTATCTGCATATGCGGCTCTAGCAATATCTTCTAATTTTGAGTGACCTTCAATAACTGCGTCAAGAACTCTCTGATGTCGCTGCGACCTGTGCCTAATGTAATGCTCGAGTTTTCTCTCTGGTAGTGGAATAACTGGTCCATGGGAAGGGAAAATTAGGTGAGGTTCCAAATCTAATAATCTTTGAAGTTGCTCGATATATGTGTTCATATCTCCTTCATTTGGTGGCACGAGAATTGTTCCAATTCCAGCCACCATATCACCTGCGACCAANCCTGAATTGGATAGTAAGCACAGNTGCTCAGGGTGGTGACCAGGCGTATGGAGTACTTTCCATTCCTGCTTACCAAGTTTGAGAATTTCTCCATCATTTAGCACTCTGTCAGCANNGGGTGAAGCAGACCAAATTGGTAAATCAAAGGCTTCCTTCAGCAAGCCAGGGTCTGCGACATGGTCACCATGTGTGTGAGTGTAGAACACAGCAATGGGTTCTCCTGTGCGCCTTTCAACTGCTTCTGCTACATCCTCCATTCCTTCTCTGTGTCTGAAAGCAGGGTCAACGATTATGAAATCGCCATCAGGATCTCCAATTAGGTAGCAGTTTGTGTGGTCTGCAGGCGGAAGTGTAGCGGTTCGGACTGGAATAACCTGTACGCCTTCGGCGAACAATATCGACCTCCGCCTCGGTTTTCGATTTTCCAAATCCTCTGCAACCTTGACCATATTTTGGTCCATGATCATNAGACATCTGTCTACCTCCATCAATAGAGTCACTACTGGAGGAGCGACTTTGATTACATTATTTCGCCATGCGGCTATGATATCAACTGGTCTCATCCAGCGTGCATCCTCAAACTCTGTTTGCCCAACTAATGAGAATTCGTCATGTTCTTCACAGTGTATGTGAAGGAATGTATTTTCAAAACGCATCGGACCAAAAGGAGGCGTAGTTCTCATTGAGATTATTCTAATTCCTGTAACATCACACGGTATATCTCCGTCTAAGGCGAGTGGAAACCAATTGGCTTTGTCATCAACTACCATCCTTCTGAAATCTTCTTCAACAGCAATCATTTTTCCATCCTGGGGAGCCAAACCTAGCTCTTCGACTACCTCTCTNAGTATTGCACAATGTTGAACAGAAATCCCNAGAGTCTCACTTGCGGNTTTGTCAACTCTTGAAACTCCCCCTCCCGGAAAAGCCCAGTATCCNGGGAACGANGGCATTGATTCACTNCTTTTTCCAAGTAGAACCTCAACCCCNTCATCACCCTGTTTTGTAATCATTAGAGTAGCAGACGGGCGGGGTGGTTTTCTTTCGAAAAGCGGCATATCAACCCCGCTNGGCACCTCGCTCATGGNTTGCGCCAACACACACATGGTTTCAAGGCATAACATGAATTGGNCACACCATGGTCACAATTGAGGAGGATCTCGAGATGCTGGCCAGAGCTATCGACATGGGAATCGATCCTTTCCCACCACCAAAGCCAAAGAAACCTTGGGCAAAATATGCAATAGCCTCATTTATGTCAATTATGATGATTAGTTGGGTATCAAAATTCCTTATGAGATTCTTGTGAAGCATTGATATGGAAATTTGTCATGAGCGTAACATGCGCCTGCGCAATTTGCTGATTATTTTACTATTCATCCTACCTGGATGTTTAAGTGAATCAGCCGAGGAAGTGGGGAGTGTTCCAAACGCAGAAATCAGCATCGAGGTTTGGTATACTTTTGCAGCAGAGAGTATTGAAGAGGAAGTATTCTTTGATGCAGTTGATGCATTTTCAACAGAAACAGGTATCGATGTAAAGGCTACTAGAGTTTCTTTCACAGAAGCTGATCAGTTATTCATAAATTCAGCCCAAGGTGGAGAAGCTCCGGATTTGATTAGAATTGCATCCGATGCGTTAGGTAAATTTGGTGAAATTAGGGTTGATGGTGCTCCGTTGTTCGAAGACCTTAGGCCTCATTTAACTCCTCATGAGCGTTCAAAGTATGATGCCACATCTCTCGATTCAATGAGGTACGGAGAGTCGTTGTACGCCATTCCAGCAAGCACTGATTGCTTGTCTCTAATTTACAATAAAGCGCTTTTTGACGGCATGGAAGAGCCAAACGAAAATTGGACTTTGGAAGATCTGATAGATGCTGGAAACAGGGTCGGCCTTGAATTTCCTGTTAAGAATGCATATTGGTGGTTTCCATTTCTAGGAGGTTTTGGCGGAGAATTATTTGATGAGAACGGAACACCAACATTGGACGTAAATGGCGCGCCAGAGTCTCTTGATTTCATGATGAGTCTTGAACTAGAATACGGCATTGTACCCGCAGGTACTCAGATAATTAGCATGGAAAACTCATTCGAAGCATGGGAAACTGGAATGGTCATAGATGGTGCTTGGAACTGGGCAAGGTATGGAAAAGGCATAGAAGATTTAGGACAAACACTTCTTCCAAAAGTAGGCAGCACTGGAAAGCACCTATCACCTCTGGTTACATACAAAGGGTGGGCGGTTTCCAAGCAAAGTCCTGAGAAGGTTGCTGCAACCCAACTTGCACTATACCTTTCAAGCGAAGAGGTGCAGAAGCAATTTGCACTAGAAACCTACACCATTCCAACAGCTGAATCACTAAAGTATGATTCTGAAATATTAGAAGATCCAGTACTCACCGGTTTCACTAGACAAGCAGAATTAGGAACACCTGCTCCAACCTTGAGAGGAATGTCAAAAGTTTACGATGCACTCTCCCCAGCATTTGAGCAGGTTTACACCGGGACATCCGACCCTCAAACAGCCTTGACAATGGCAGATGAAGAACTGGAAAGGATGCTATCTGAAGCAGAAAGAGCAGAGAAAGCCACATTGATTGAGGGATATCGAACTGTTGACATTGAGTTTGAAATTGGTGAAGGAGACCACACAATTTTCGTCGATGGCATCACTCATTCGACCTTGGTAGAAGGGGAAACAATGTTCGATCCTTACACCGGCTGTTTGTCATCTTACTCAAATGAAACAATATTCAAATGCTCATTGACAGGCATGATTCCAAATCAAGAGCACATAATTACTGTTAACGATTCAACGGGTCTAATCTTCGAGGAATTTGCAACCTCAAGTGTAGAAGATATTATTCCCGAAGGAAAAGGAACCAGCGGGGTATTGTTCGCAATTGGCTCAATTATCATATCTCTGATTGCACTATTGTCATATGGAGCGTGGAAGGATAAGAAGCAGACCTCTTCAAAGGGTTCCCATCTCTACATAGCACCAGCCCTTCTTGCTTTGGCAGTGCTCACTTTCTATCCAGTTTTCTATGGATTCTATTTGTCCCTAACAGATGCCAGCCAAACCCGCTTGGGTGATGAGTCATTCATCGGTTTCTCAAATTTCTTGGAAGTTTTCGCAGCTGAAGGTTTCTTGAAAGTTACAATTTTTACATTGGTATGGACAGTTTCTAACGTATTTGCACATATTGCAATCGGGTTATTTTTGGCTATATTACTCAATGATTCTAGGCTCAAGGGAAGGGTCGCCTATCGCACGATAATGCTGTTACCTTGGGCAATTCCATCATACATATCCGTTCTAATTTGGCGAGGTATATTCCAGCCTGATGGCTTACTAAATGACTTGTTAGGTACAGACCTAAATCTGTTAGCAGATCCCACAGGCGCTCAAATTGTAGTTATTCTAGTCAACATTTGGTTAGGTGTTCCTTTCATGATGATGTCTCTATCAGGAGCGTTACAATCAATCCCCAGAGATATGTATGAGGCAGCAGAAGTGGATGGCGTCAGTAATTGGGACCAGTTTAGGCACCTTACACTACCTAACCTGAAAAGTGCATTAGTCCCGCTCTCGCTTCTTGGTTTCATCTGGACATTCAATATGTTCAACGTAATTTATCTAATGACTGACGGAGGTCCAAATCTAGGTTATGGTCCTGGTTCAACAGATATCCTGATCACTTATGTTTACGATGTAGCATTTATTGATGGCCAATATGGAATAGCTGCAGCTTGGTCAGTGGTAATTTTCGCAATGCTTGTGGCATTCTCATGGAGATACATGAAACAAACCAACGCAACGGAGGCGGTTTCATGAACGGTGAGAGAGTGATGAGAGATTGGTATGCACCATTAGAAATTGCGACTCTCTCAACATGGCTTAATGTAGCAATTGTGGTAAACATCATTCTGCTTACTTTCGATGTTTTACGTGGTGATGGAATGACTCTTTCGCTACTTGGCATTCTGTCTCTTGCTCTACTAGCATATTATCTTCCAGACGGTGTAGATACAATCCGACGTGATGTATCTTTGGTACTAGCAGGAGTAACTGTGTTAATCGGTTTAGTTTCGATATTAGACAAACCAATCAGTTTCATCATTTGGATGGAATCTTGGCTAGTTATTCCAGGTTTCTTATCTCTATACTGGATATCATCCCCGCATGTTACCAAGTGGAGTAAAGAAGGAATGGACATCAATAGAATAGAATACGGTTTGCACAGAAATAAGGAATTATCCTCAACATATCAAAGAGCAGGCAAACACATAATTCTGGCTCATTTTGCATTCATAGTCTTGCTTCCTGTCGTTTGGATTATTGACATTGCTCTCTCACCAGGTAACGCATTAGGAGGGAAGTTAGGAGATGAATTCACCACCGAACACTTTGAGAAAATCCTTGGCGGTGACCAGTTCTGGATTTGGATGAAGAATTCATTGATTGTATCTATTGGAACAACGGTTGCTGGGCTATTTCTTGCAGTTCCTGCTGCATATGCATTTAGCAGATTCAAATTCAGTGGTAGGGATCAAGCGATGTTCTCATTTTTGCTGGTACAGATGTTCCCGGGAATAATAATCCTAGTACCTTACTTCATGGTTATGAAATCACTTGGGCTACTTAATTCTCACTTAGGTCTCATTCTGGCTTACAGTGTTACAGCCTTACCTCTGTGTGTTTGGATGCTGAAAGGTTTCTTTGATACAGTCCCCCGAGAACTGGAGGAGGCTGCTATGTTAGATGGTTGTAGCAGATTCGAGATATTTACCAAAATTATTCTCCCACTCTCTTTGCCTGCCATTGCAGTTACCGCTCTTTTCTCATTCCTTGCGGCATGGAACGAATTCTTACTCGCATTAACTTTCAATACTTCGAATGATATGTACACATTGCCAGTAGGTTTGGNATCNATGATTTCNNCAACNGGNCAATCANGGGGNGNTTTNGCNGCTGCNAGTNTGCTNGTTNNNNTACCNGTTGTNATNTTGTTNATNNTATTCCANAAGTTCCTCATCGAGGGATTATCAGCAGGAGGAGTCAAGGGGTGATACCATGGTTTCAGTAAGATATGAAAAAGTAACGAAGCGATATGATGACGGCACAGAAGCCGTTAGAGAACTAGACCTTGAGGTGTCGGATGGAGAATTTCTCGTACTGCTGGGGCCNTCCGGATGTGGTAAATCTACTACTTTGAGAATGTTGGCTGGTTTAGAAGACATAACCGGCGGGGCTATCAAAATCGATGATGTTGTAATCAANGATCTTCCTCCTGGTGCAAGAGGATTAGGAATGGTATTCCAGTCATATGCTCTCTACCCTCACATGGACATTTACGAAAACTTAGCTTTTGGACTTAGAAGAATGCGCGGTTCAGATAGATTAGCAGAAGAGGAAATCAAGATCAAAGTAGCAAAAATGGCAGAGATGCTGGGACTCCAAGAAGAACTTTCCAAGCAGCCAAAAGAACTCTCCGGAGGACAAAGACAGCGAGTCGCACTGGGAAGAGCACTAATCAAGGAACCTAAGGTTCTGTTAATGGACGAGCCACTATCAAATCTCGATGCAGAACTTAGACATCAGATGAGAGCAGAAATCCGCAGACTTCATGACGAATTGGGGTGCACAACNATTTACGTGACTCACGACCAGATTGAAGCAATGACCCTTGCAGATAAAATTGCAATACTTGACAAAGGGGAGTTACAACAGCACTGCGCTCCTTTGGAAGCATATCACAATCCTGCGAATGANTTTGTTGAGGGGTTCTTAGTAAAGCACCTAAATGACATCAAAGAAACAGCGGAATCACTATTCAAGGATTGATTAACATGCGTAAAGCCATATTCNTAGTTGCAATTCTTCTCGCCATGAGCATACCAAATGCGCAAGCAGATGGTGAAGATGGCGTGTTGTTTACTTGGACTGGTGATGCTTCCACAGTTGCATTAGCNGGAGAATGGGATTGGGATAACCCCACTCAAATGGTCGAGTCAAATGGAGTCTGGTCCACAGTTATTGATTTGCAAGACGGCCTTTATTGTTACAAATTCATCATTAACGGAACTCAATTCCTGTTCGATTCAACCAATCCATACCGTGGTTACTGCGATGGAATAGAAAACTCGGTGGTAAGGGTCGGTGTAACTCCTCACCTTTCACATCAAATTATAGGCGAAAAATTAGTTGTGTATAGTAGCGAAAATCCAAATTCTAATTACGGATTTATCCAAAACGGTGAGACCTGGGAGCTCAGCTTCAATGACTTAGATGACGGTAAACACAGTATTCTCCTAGCTGCAGATGGAAAGGAATCATTAGCAGTATTTTGGACTGGACCAAACGCAGATTTCCAATGGGAAGATGCATTAGTCTACATGGTAATGACAGACAGATTCGTAAATGGAAACACGACTAATGATGGCCAATCAACAGGTGCAGAGGCTGAAGCGGATTGGATGGGTGGAGATTTGGAAGGAGTAACCCAGATGATTGAGTCGGGGTACTTTACAGACCTAGGTGTAAATGCGTTGTGGATTTCTCCATTCAACACCAATCCTCCCGGCTCCTATATTGCTGCAGATGGGCAACATCAAGTCTCNGGTTTCCACGGCTACTGGCCGATAGAGCCTAGACAAGTTGACCCAAGATTTGGAGGAGAGGAAGCGCTCCACGAAATGGTTGACGCTGCTCACGAAGCGGGCCTTAGAGTAATGGCAGATTTTGTAGTAAACCACGTCCATGAAGACCACGTTTACGCTCAAGAGCACCCGGAATGGTTCAACCAAGGTTGCATCTGTGGTTCNGAATTTTGTGACTGGACAGAAAGAAGACTTGACTGTCTTTTCATGGATTATATGCCTGATTTAGACTGGAAAAATCGTGATGCAAGTGAGCAAATTATCGAGGATGCAATTTGGTGGGCTGAAACCTTTGANTTGGATGGCCTAAGAGTTGATGCAGTAAAGCACGTAGATGATCACGCAATCACTAACCTCGCTCACAGGATAAACGAGAGATTTGAAGCAACGGGCACAGATTTCTACCTCAAAGGAGAGACAGCAATGGGTTGGTCTGGTCATTCTCTAGAAGAAAACGCAAACGATTACAACACGATCAACCGATACATGGGAGAAGCAGCATTGGACGGCCAGGCGGATTTCGTTTTGTACCATGCAGTGGTTGACAACGTTCTCACAACTGGAAACATGAATTATCACCACCTCGATTATTGGACAAACCGCAGTCAAGATCAGTATGTTGAAGGAGCGGTTATGGTTCCTTATTTGGGAAGTCATGACTCTTCTAGATTCATATCAAGAATCCAAAATGACGGTACTCAGTGGAACCAATGGGAAGAGCAACCTCGCCCCTCAACTCCATCTCCTGAATCATATCAAAAGGCCAAGCAAGGCATTGCCTGGCTACTAACTACCCCGGGAGCTCCTATGCTGTACATGGGTGATGAATTTGGTCAGCATGGTGGAGCAGACCCTGACAATCGTCGAATGCTCAATTTCGATTTGACCGATCACCAACAAGATCTTCACGATTTTACTTCAGGTATTGCAAATGTACGACTTGAAAACGAAGCTTTGCGTAGAGGTGTTTACTCCACATATCATGTAGAGATTGATGTTCTCGCTTACGAGATGACGAGCGAAAATCAAAGATTGCTAGTTGTGCTCAATCGAGGAGGAGAAACCCAGATGTCCACAGACTATGATGAGTTTATTTTTGGCTCAAGCCAGTTAGATAATGGATTGCTGAGCGTGCCGGCAGACTCCGTGCTAATTCTTGAGAAAACCGGAACTGAAGCCGAAGAAAATCCAGATGATAATCAAACGATAGAAGAAAATAATTCCACACAAGAAAACGACTCTACAGATGTAAATGAAACAGGTAATGTCGAGTCAAATAATACCGTTGATGAAAATCAATTGGAAGAAGAGATGAGAGTCTGTGACGGCTGTTGTGGGGAGACTTTCGAATTACCAATCACAGAGCAATGCCCGATAGTTTCGTGTGAGGATTGTGAAGAACTACAGGCGGACGTGGAAAGTAAATCATCATCCAGTGAAATAGTAAGAAATTTACTGGTTATAATCGTAGTAATTTCACTACTGGCATTCATTCAAATGAATCGTAGAAGCGACGATAATCACTGATCATCCTAGCGCCTGTAAACCTTGCAGAAGTAGCGATTGATGCGCGCATCATGTCACACCATTTCTCTTGACCTTCTTCCCATGCAGGTAGAACTTCATTCTCAATAACATCGAGTACGTTCTTTGCATCCCTTACATCGTCTCGCTCATCATTAGCCCCTCCAATGGCCCAACCGTTTACTCCATGCTCACAACCCTCTGGCCACCAGCCATCGAGGATACTGCAATTTGGGACTCCATTCATTGCTGCTTTCATTCCAGATGTNCCNGACGCCTCCATTGGCCTGATTGGATTNTTTAACCAGATATCNACGCCTCCAGTCATCGCTAATCCNGTAGCCATTGAGTAATCCTCCAGGAAAGCGACTGGAATTTCATCCTCTAGGTCTTTAGCAGAATCAAAAATAGACTTGATTAGTGCTTTTCCGCCCTCATCTCTAGGATGTGCTTTACCTGAAAATACAAACTGGATTTTCCCGCTGCCGATTTGCTTTAGGCGCTCTAAATCGCTGAAGACCAGATTTGCTCTTTTGTAGGTTGCAAATCTTCGTGCAAAACCGATTGTCAATCTATCGGATTCAAGATCAACTCCTGTTCCAACTTTTACCAAGTCTCGCAAAACTTTGCGAGCCTTGTCCCTTGATTGTGCTAAATCCTCGGTTGGGATTCTGCCTGCATGTGCCAGCTTTGTTGGGTCTTCTTTCCATCCTTCCAGGTGTGTATCGAATAATTCTGACATTGCAGGGCTGGTCCATGTGATGTGGTGAACCCCATTCGTAATTGGTGCAATGTGATGGTCAGCAAACATAGATGAAGCAACCCAAGCATTGAGGTTACTGACCGCATTAACTGGACCAGAAAGAGCCACTGCAAGATGCGACATTGAAATCCTTTCACCATTTTCTGGATCCCCAGCATCGATTACAAGTTGCTTAGCATCCTTCGGCATTAATTCTCCCAATACCTCTTCCACATCACCCCACTGGAATCTATCATGTCCTGCAGGAACAGGAGTGTGGGTAGTAAACAGAACACGCTTTGCTAATTCTTCACGTGACCATCCTTTGCCTAGCATCTCAAGTAAGGCAAATGTGCAGTGTCCTTCGTTAAGATGCAGACCATCCACATCATAACCCATTTGCTCGAGTAATCTAACGCCTCCAACACCAAGCAAATACTCCTGACGAATTCTTACCCAGTCATCTCCTCCGTACAGTGTTAGACCTAGGTTGAGGTGCCTTTCACTGTTTTCAGGGTGGAAAGTGTCGAGGAAGAAAACTGGAACGGTGTGACCTGTTACTCCTCTTATCTCTGCCTTCCAAACCCGTGCAAGTAACTCTGTTCCATCAAGTGGTAAAGACAGGATAACTCCCGTGTCCTTGAGATGTTTAGCAGGATCTAGGTCTCTGTATGTCTCAGTTTGGATACCGTTCTGGTCAAGGTGTTGGCGCCCATACCCTCTGCGATACAGCAGCGTAACCCCAACCAAAGGCAGTTCATCATCGGCTGCGCTTTTCACATGGTCGCCCGCTAAAACTCCCAGCCCGCCAGAGTAGGTATGTAGTTCAGACCACAACCCAATTTCTGCTGTGAAGTACGCAACGACTCCCATGTAAGTCTTGGTAATACATACAGGTTATCATATTGACTACTCGCACTTTTGAGAGGTCGATACGATTCCCAAGATATTTACAAATTATATCTCTAAATCCAGACATCGTTTTCTGAGGTAAAATCGCTGTCTTCTTCGCCAGTATTTACAACTCCTCGTGGCTCTACAAGCATTATTTTGCATTCATTTTCAGCAACTGGCTTGTGCATTACCCCTTTTGGAACAACATACATTTCTCCTTGGGATAATTCCACTGTACCATCTTCGAATTCAATTTTCATTTCTCCTTCAATCACTATGAATACCTCATCAGTATCAGGATGATTGTGCCAAATAAATTCGCCCTCAACTTTAACCAGTTTGAATTGGTAATCATTCATCTCAGCGATAACTTTTGGAGCCCAGTGATCTGAAAATTTGCTTAGCTTTTCTTGGAGATTTATGCTTTCCATGGTACCATCTCAGGGCTCTGTTGTCGGGTCCCAACCAGAAACATAGTCGCACTCCAGTCCTTTGATAGCATCCATTTGGGAGGAAATATCAATATCTAAGGATTGCAAATTTTCTATAATTCTCTCAGGTCTACTTGATTTTGGAATGGTGATACAACCGCTATCATAACAGAACTTGATAGCTACCTGAGCAGGAGTACATCCTAGTTTTTCAGCGATAGCAACAAGCTCAGGATCGTCTACCTTGTGACCTCTAGCTAATGGGGAATAAGCCATTACCTTAGCACCCGCATCTTCCGTCGCTTTGAACAGGTGCGGGCGTTGTAGCCACGGGTTAAATTCCACTTGGTTGACGCTAGGCATGTATGAAGCATAATCCCTCATTGCTTCGAGATGAGTTTGTCCGTAATTTGAAACTCCGATCGCCTTAACCCAGCCTTGCTCTAGGCAGTATTCCATTCCCTTCCACACAGGAGCTCG
>NZLM01000055.1 GCA_002694245.1 Methanobacteriota archaeon | reverse complement strand
TGCCCATAATTAGGTTTGAATTCATTGTAATTTGTTTGAAGTGCTTTAGGTCTGTAGATTGCCTCCATGGAAGATCGCCATCTTTGCCTATAGCTCCGTTTCGGTCACAAGCTACAATCATTCCTAGCACAATAATCACACCGCTATTGGAGCCTTTATGTGAGGGTGATGTTGATATCCAACAACCTCTATATCTTCATACGTAAAAGAGTCAATTTCTTTTATTTCGGGGTTTAGCTTTAGAATTGGTAGAGGTTCAATGGGTTCTCTGGAGAGTTGTAATTTTGCCTGCTCAAGATGGTTTTTGTATAGATGAGCGTCACCAATTGTATGAACAAAAACTCCAGGCTCTAAGCCACAAACTTGAGCCATCATGTGCGTAAGAAGTGCGTATGATGCAATGTTGAATGGAACTCCAAGGAATACATCAGCGCTTCTTTGGTACAATTGGCAATTCAACTTTCCGTTGGCAACATGGAACTGGAAAAATGCATGGCATGGCATTAAAGCCATTTGATCTAATTCTCCAACATTCCAAGCACTAACAATTATTCTCCTCGAATTTGGATTATTCTTAATCAAATCAATAGCTTGCTCGACTTGGTCGATTACTCTCCCATCTTTTGTCTCCCATTGTCTCCATTGCTTACCATAGACGGGACCTAAATCTCCATTTTCATCAGCCCACTCATTCCATATTCTTACACCATTTTCTTGAAGATAAGCGATATTTGTATCCCCTGCTAGAAACCATAGTAATTCATGAACTATTGATTTTAGATGCAGTTTTTTTGTTGTAACCATAGGGAATCCTTTCGATAAATCAAATCTCATCTGGTGACCAAAAACCGATAGAGTACCGGTTCCAGTTCTGTCCCCTTTGTCCTCGCCTTCGTCGAGGATTCGTTGCATTAAGTCAAGGTACTCCTGCATCGAACCAAACCACACCAATGGAGGCCTTTGAGGATTGTCACGGTGCACCTTGTTCTTTGATTCGTTCCATAAAATCATCAGTGAATTTTCTGTAATACCCTGCGAGTGTTGATTTTACTTCGTGGTCATCTTTGTCAGCAAGTACTTGCAGGTCTTCCAAACCTACATTCTCTTCCAACCAATTCCACCATGTAACCGGTTTACCATAAGATATGGCAACCCTCTTCCAAAGCCTGGGTAACTTATGGTCGGATGGAGTCATAAATTCTCTTGTTCCCATCAAGCCGATTGGCACGACTGGAACGTCGGGATATGAGGCAGAAAGTCTAGCAATCCCAGTCTTTCCAGGTAATAGAAAAGGAGGTTCCTTCTTTTTCGATCTTGTACCCTCTGGGAAAATCCCCAATGCACGCTTTGCATGTAGAACCAATGCAGCGCTTGATAGTGCTTCAGCACCGCCGGTTTCTCTATTTGTCTCAATTTGGCCAGTAGCTCTCATGAATGAAGCAAGTGCAAAATTCCTGAAGTGTCCATCTTTAGCAAGATAATGTGTCTTTCTTCTCGATGCTAGTATTACTACCAAAGGATCTACGTGCGATAAGTGATTTGCTGCTAAAATTGTAGGGCCCTGTCTTGGAACATTCTCTAGGCCAAATATCTTGACACGTAGTATCGATCTAAAAAATGGGGCTAAAGTCCACCGCATGAAACCATAAGACCTATCACCAGTTATTCTAGCGTTTTTTGGAGTGATTCGCCAATGGCTTTCCAATGCCATCCATGCGTCTTTGATATCACTCATGATACAGTACGATGATAGCATCGGTTTTGATGATTGCCTAATGTGAATGCAAGGTAATGCTGAAATGGGGATTAACTGACGGAATCCACATGCGTCTGCTGGTTTTGGCGATGTTGCTATCCGCAACACTTGCTCCTAGTGTACTGGCTGATGTGAAATGGGAAGAAGATGGCTGGTTAGCGACCATCGGCTCAGAGCACTTAGACTCTGGAGATGAATTTGGATGCTATGGCATGCCTAATCTAGAATGGAAGGCTGACCCNGGAGCAGTTGCATTGGAGTGTAGAGACTACATAGAGGACAGGATTGATGCATCTAAGTGGGGCGTTAAACCAATATCAACATACACACCTAGTGATTTGACAGCAAACCAACATACGATAATCTCCAATCAAGGGTTTACTATCCATGGTGANGAAACTGGCCAATCTGCAACAGCATGGCATAGNTCTGATGACGTTCCAGAGTTTGAGTATGATTGGTATGACCTTGGGCGAAGAGGTGGTTCTCTAGAGAAGGGAATCGCAGATATCGACAATATCAGAGATGAACTAGACNAAGGAGGTCTAGTCAATATGTATTGGATTGGGAGANTAAGTGATATTACAGTCAGACANGATTCAGACGTAATTGACATGCTATCACAAAGACAGGATGTTTGGTTTACAACATGGGGAGAAGCATATTCGTATTGGGCAGTTGAAAGGTGTCATGAATTTGATCATTCANTTGAAAACAACACACTGCACTTTGAGCATATTCAAACTGATGCATGCAACTCATCTACCCATTTTTGGAATATCCCNGTAACTTGGATTGCAAGTATTCCAAATTCAACGGTTNCAAGCTCAAATTTAGGNGCAATGTCTGTGGATGATGTTAACACTCAACAAGGCTGGAGGCAAGAGGGTGATATTCTATATTTCAGTGTACAGGCANGCAACCAGGTTCATTTTAATTTAACCAATGAAACATCTTATGACATCTTGGGAAGAACACAATTTTTCAACAATAAATCGGCAGCATTGACCATTGCTGGGCACTCGACCACAGACCTATTTCTTTGGTCCAAGAGATTTGATGACAGTGATTTTCTTAGATTTACTTGGCTCATTTCTCCNCGNAGNTTAGATGAAGGNTTGGCCTGGCTTCCGTATGCAGGANTGGGGGTGCTTCTAGCAAGCNTCTCGGGTATCTGGTTGGTGTTGAAGAAAGACTCTCTTGATTATTCAAAAGCCGAAGACTTGATTTCTAGGGATACAANGGGTGATGATGATGAATGACGATGTAACGATAGATCCATGGGGCTCATCGCAGTCTACAGATTATTCTGGGATAATCGATAAGTTTGGGTTATCATCTATGGAATCTGTCACAGTTCCTAACCCATCAAAGTTGCATCGCAGAGGAGTGATATTTGCTCATAGAGATCTTGATGTTGTTCTTGAGTCAAAAAGAAAAACAGAACCATTTGGAGTACTTACTGGCCTTATGCCCTCAGGNAAAATGCACCTAGGNCATTCAATGGTTATAGATCAAGTTAGTTGGTTTCAGCAACAAGGTGGGGACGTTACAATAGCTGTTGCTGATTTGGAATCGAATGCAACAAGAGGTGTCTCTCTTTCTGATGGAAAGAAAATAGCTAGAGAAGAGTATGTGTCTAACTACGCTGCTTTGGGATTGGACCCCGAGAAAACAACAGTATATTTCCAATCAGAAAGAAATATTGTCCAGAAACTAGGGTTCCAACTGGGTAAAAGAACAAACCTTAGTGAGTTAGAAGCGATTTACGGATTTGATGGNTCAACTAACCTTGCCCACGTGCAAGCGCCTCTAGTACAAGCAGGGGATATCTTGCANCCACAANTGGATGAATTTGGTGGACTAAGACCAATAGTTGTTCCAGTAGGTGTAGACCAAGACCCCCATTTAAGATTAACAAGAGGACTTGCATCCAAAACTAATTGGTTCAATGTCAATGACGCAAAAATGGGACTCCAAGTTGGTGTTTCAGTTCAAGAGGAAAATTCAATTGCGCTNGGTGTTGAGTCTACAGGCAGAGTNAACAAANAAAAGCAAAAGGAAGTATTTTCAAAAATAGTTGACAGAATTTCTAGTTTGGGTTTCTCAGANATCATGTCTAACCCAAAGCATGGAACTGTAAACATTCCNAGCGCAACTTCTAGAGATAAATCATCANTTANACTCGCTTTGCTATCACTAGAAAGAGAAATGGGTGGAATGGGATTAATGGCTCCATCAAGCACCTATCATAGGTTTGCAGTCGGAATGACTGGCGATAAAATGTCATCCTCGAAACCGAAANCAACTCTNTTCTTNCATGACGATGTAGCCTCGGCTGAAAAGAAAATCAAAAAGTCATTTTCTGGTGGTCAGTCTACAGTTGAAGAGCACCGAAGGCTTGGAGGTGACCCTGATAAGGACGTTGCTTATCAGTACATGATGTATTTCTTTGAGGAGGATGACTCGTATTTATCAGAAATCAATCATGATTACAGGGCAGGTAAAATACTAGCAGGCGAGATGAAACAACTCTGCATTGATAGAGCGTCTGAATGGTTGAATAATTTATCAGAAATGCGGGACCAAACAGCCCATCTAATCGATCAATTTTTCGAATAATCAAGAAAGTCGAATTGTCTCTAGATTCTGAGGTGCATAAGTTCGCACTTTGAATTTCTCTCTAAGTGTTCTTCCTAATTCATTGCATTTGAAATAGTCACCATGGTGACAAATGACATTCTTTGGGCGAGGGCTCATGTTTTCTATGAACTCCAGAAGTTGTCTTCTGTCAGAATGACCGCTGAAGCCATCTATTGTTGCCATCTCACAGCCGATCTTGACAATTTCAGTTTGCCCATTAATAATCATAGGAACTTCACTGAAACCTTTCTGTAATCTTCTACCCAGAGTACCCTCCGCTTGATAACCAACGAAGCATAGGGAATTTCTATTTTCGTGAGCCCAATTTTGGAAGTATTGCATAACTGGTCCACCATTCATCATACCACTTGTTGCCAGAACAATACATGGACTACTATCCATGATTATTGATTCTCTCATTTCTCTTCCTTGTACAGGTCTAAACCAATCACTAGTGAATGGATTGTTTCCATCATCTTTCAGTAAGCTCTTTCTTAGTGACTGCGTGAGATAATTTGGGTGTGAGGAATGTATTGCTGTAGCCTCTTGAATCATGCCGTCTAAATATACAGGTACAGGTTTTACTGTTCCAGAGCGGAATAACTCATCGATTGCTATCATCACTTCTTGAGATCTACCTACAGCGAAAACGGGGCAAATCAGTTTCCCACCTCTTTGGATAGTCCTACTAACTATGTCTTGTAACTCTTGGTTAGCTTCTTCTCTACTGGGTTGGAAGTCTCCTGATGCGCCATATGTCGATTCAATTACGAGAGTTTCACATCTAGGGAAGCGAGTATTTGCAGCATCAAATAGCCAAGATTTTTCGTATTTTTGATCTCCAGAGAATACGATGTTGTGTTTTCCGTCTCCAACATGAAGGTGTACAGAAGATGAACCTAGAATGTGTCCTGCGTTATGGAATGTTAGTTTCATATCAGGCGCTATGTCTACCGTTTGGCCCCAGTCAACATCGACTACATGGCGCATACATGTCCTAATATCTTCCATGTCATATGGTGCTCTCTTGCCTTCTGCCCCTCCAACTTTTAGATAGTCGGATTGGAGGAGAAGCATCATGTCTCTAGTTGGTGGTGTGCAATAGACAGGTCCTCTGTATCCATACCTGAAAAGCACAGGTAGCATACCTGCATGATCTAAATGAGCATGCGTTAGTATTACGGCATCCATTTTTTCCATGGGAAGTGCCTCTGGCGCAGTAAAGTAAGGCATAGGGTCGGTGTCAGATGCGATATTTACACCAACATCAATCATCACTCTACTTTCGTTTGTTGTTACTAAGTGACAAGCACGACCAACCTCTCTGTAAGATCCTAGAGCAGTTGTCCTTACCCAGAATGAACCTGGCCTTTTTGGCCTGTATATGTTGAGACCGAAATCCTTCAGAAGTTTTCGTCTCTCTGCTGAGTGAGATGCTCTATACCCTTTGATATCGTGAATAGTTTTTGAGTGGATCGGAGGTGTCCTTTCGAATTTAACTAGCCAACCACATTCGTCGCGAATGGCTTTTGCGTTTGCTCCTCTTCGTCCGACAGCTTCTCCAGGGTTGTTACAAATGACAGTAACCTCACAATAACATGCATCAAAGTAAATCGAGTCTATGCCTGCAACTTCTTCAATTAAATTTCGAATGAACTCTTCGGTTTCTTTCTCATCTTTCATGATCGATTTGTGTGGTCTCAATACAATCCTTCTTTTGATCTTCTTTGCGATTTTCCCTACTAGCCCCTCACCGCCGCCAAATAGATCCGGCGTAGGAGTAATGATGGCGATATCACCTGCTTCCAGATCAACATCATATTCGATGTCCTTTGGAACAATTTTACCAATTGCGTCTTTCATTTCCTTGAANCTAAGTCTCATAATATACACCTCCGAANAGCAGGTTGACATGGTGAACCCTCGAAAGGATCCACGGGAACTAACCCGCGATTGGAGTTGGAAAACCTCACTTCTTCAGTGCGGCTGCGATTTCGCTCTGGTCAACAGGTACATATCCATCTTTCGCTGTTATCACAGCCAAATCCATACCATTGCCNGATGCNGCGTCACGCTGNGCAGAAGCGTTTAGAGCTCTAGCAGCAAGTGCAACAGCATCTNCTCTTGACATGTTTTCACTGAACCCGTCTTCTAGTACACCGTACATGTAGGGAGAGCCTGAGCCAGTAGCACAGTAAGTATCTGGTATTGATCCTCCGGCAGAATCAATTGAGTAAACGGAGCCACCTTCNTTATCAACTCCAACAATAAGGAGCTGGACCCAGTGTGGTCTTCCTGAAAGNATATTNGCAGTTAANGTTGCAGCACCTCTTACNGTCATTGAGTCNCCTCTTCTTAATTCGAACAGNGANACTTCGGCTGCTAGTGTTCTAGCAAGGGATTGAGCGTGGCCCACAAGACCAGCAGTTGTCANAGCNAGGTTATCTCCTATCTTGAACAGCTTTTGTACGCTTTTGTTTGCAACAAAGTGACCCATTGTTGCTCTGTGATCTGCACCAACAACAACTCCTCCTTTGAATGTAATGCCAACTGTGCTTGTTCCTGTCTTGACTGCGCCTTGACCTTCCTGCATGATGTCACCGTCCGAAGAGCCCCGCATGATAGGCGGGACAATACCTTCGTTCCGCGGGACCCTTATCAACCATCCGTCATTGGTCTCATACATGAGCCGAGAGGAAGATAAGCAAACCTCTCTTGATTCGTTCAACCTAGATGCTCCTAGAAAGCTAAATCTTCCCTCGCAAGAAACCAGCATAGACAAATCAGTATCCGAGGTATCAAATCGATACCATGACATGGGNAAACTGTACCCAAANGCTCCAGTACCAAGTGTCGCCAATGGGTTAGTTATGCACAGAGCAACACTTCACGACTTGACTGGTGTGCCGCAACTTCTCGACTGGGTTGCAGACGGAGAAGCTGTGATAGTTCGAATGGAGAAGCTAATGTCTCGTGATTTTGAGTTTGAAACGGCAATNGAAAGATTGNATGAATTCATTGTAAAAGATCTGGGTGGTCAGTTGCTACAATTAAATGATACAAGACTAATGCTTTTACCACCAGGTTGTCGAGGTGTAAATGGTGTAGAGTCCGAGGCTTTTGCTTCAGACCCTTCCGACTTTGAGAGGAGATAACGTGGAGCAGGTTCCAGTTGATATTCCGTGTCCAATTTGTGGAACAAATGGCGAACTACGAATGATGACTCATATCGATGAGATTCCTTACTTTGGGGAGCATACCCAAGTGACGGTGCTTTGTAATGCNTGTGGNTGGAGACAATCTGACTTCATCCCGGCAGAGGGAAGAAAACCCGGTGGTTGTAAATTGGTCATCAGTAAGCCTGANCACATCCGCTCGNGAGTTGTCAGATCATCATCGTGCACTGTAAGAATCCCAGAGCTNGACTTAGAGGTAAAACCCGGCTCGTCATCCACAGGATATGTTTCTAATGTTGAGGGAGTGATTGACAGATTCATGGATGTAATCATAATGGTCACACGACAAGCATATGCNGAGGANTCACCGATGGAAGACATTCAGACATTACAAACAATGCATACTACGTTGNTAGAGCTAAAAGAAGANCCAATCCCTAGGGCAATAACCCTTGAGTTNTTGGACCCNAANGGNCATTCACAGATTCTTCACGAAGATGCAGAAATGAGAGAATTGGANTCGCATGAGTTAGAAGATCTACCAGTTGGACCAGAATCTCCAGTATTTAANGCAGATGATGTGGCCTNATTACATCAAAGGTAAATCAAAACCAGANTCTGAAGGGTCGGGCAAATCNTGATGCTCATTTTCTATAGTTACGCTATTAGAACTCGATTTATTGCTTANTGGNGTGCTNCCTTTTCCATTATCTTTGGATATGGTCAGGAANATAAATACCAGTGCCANNAGCATTCCAAATAATAAGATTGACAATTGTATAATCCAATCAGAACCTTGTATTAGTGCGCTTGTCATGAGAATAGCGGTCAAAGCAGCAGCCGAGGCCAATAGTACTCCCCGAAAATTGCTGCTCATATGCTCTGATTAACCACGGTCTTGATGAACCTAGTCCTTACTGGCTTGCAATATGTTCGGTTCGAATACACCATCTTCGGCCTCGCATCCAGCATGCCCTGGATGGTTGATGACTGCAGTAGCTCCTTGGGGTGAAAATGCTGAAGATGCATATGATCAAGGTTTAGTTGAATTAGGTCTTGGAGATTCTCGGCTAATAGAGGTGCAAGGAGCATTTTTACCCATGGGATTTGAAGCAACTCCTCCCCAACCATTGCCAATGGGTTCTCTAGTTGAATGCCATCTTGCAACTGCTTATGCCTACGGTGGTTCAACAGCTTGCGCAGGAGTAGCCTGGGCAGCATGTAGAACACCTGANGGCGAAGAATGTGCAATTGTTGCAAAGATTACTACTGATTTGGACTATGAAGAGACAGAGTCTTTNTTGAAAAGAAATCTACAGAGAAGACTTGCNAGNAGAGATCTTGAAGTTGTCTCATTCGATGTAGCTGTTGATGAAGTTACAGCCGCTCAAGATCATTATGGAGTCGCCATGGCAGCGTTAATTCTTCCAGAGTCCCTAAAGATGTCAGGTGGTGGAAATGTCGGACGCGTACGGTCTGGTTTGACAAGACANGCTACAGATGCTATGGAATCCGCATCAAAGCGTGTTGATACCAAAGCCCCGGCAGCTCCCGCATTGCGCCCNGGAAGCAGGCGTCCCTCTGGCGACGGNAGTACNGATTTCACTCTTTGAGGCTAAATCATGTTCACAGTCGTTCGCTGTGGAAATTGCAANCGTTGCTGGGGAATCGTTGGAAAAGGCAAAAAATGCCCCCATTGCGGACATATTTCTGACGATAATATCCAAATTGTATCTGTTGTTGANAATGCANATGATCTTCAAAAAGAGGTAGCACTNGCCAANATGCCNGAAAATTTGAGGGATCAATTNANGGATAAGTTATCGACCAAAACTGTAAGCANCGAAACACCATCAGCNAGNAAACTACTCGATTGCATAAGAATTGCAGCAATAGATGGTGTAGTAGGTNTNGAAAGGCTAGCGGGAGCACTTAGAGGNAANGGGATTTCNCTTNCAGCAGAAGATGTTGCTGAAGAGGCTGTAAGTCAAGGATTGATGATGAGAACCAATGATGGTTCCTACGTCATACTTCAGTGACATTCAAGAAGGGGAACATTTGCGCAATGTCTGAAGGGTTTGTGGGTTAGCTTGGCCTATACTCGGGCGTTTGGGACGCTTGGACCCCAGTTCAAATCTGGGCAGACCCACCACAATTCAATCGTCACGAGAGTGTACCCAAATCAAATGGTAACCAAATTTAGTTTTGATGAAACAAGAGCACTGCTCTAATTCTTGAGCCCACACTTGTGAGGAAAATTTTGGGTCCATTTGCTTTTCATGGAATTCTCCTAAGTCCCCTTTTTTTTCAGAAGTTGGACATTTTGAGTAATCCTTCGCCATTTTTTTGAAGATTTTAAGTGGTTTTTTTGATTTAAGGATCTCATCTAGTATTGCCTGTGCTTGAGACTTATTTCCAACCAAAATATGTCTGGCATGAGCATATCTACCGGGGACTCTCATGAGAAATCCCTCAGTATAGTTCTTACATGAATTCTATCTAATAGGTGGGTTATGATAAATGCAAATGGGCTATAGACCCAACTCATTACGTAGCTAATCCACATTAACAACAGAATTACGCTGGGATTTTTAGCAGTGTTTCTAATTATTCTCATGTGAATTCCAATCAGTAGCATGAGGGAAACTTTGGGAAGAAAACTCGCTACTTTTAGTCCACTTTTTTGCCCATCATAAATTGCTTCTACAGGGGCATGTGTAACCATCCAACCTAACTCACTTAATCTCATTAGCCACCAATTTGGGTAACCATATCCCTTCCAAGATATGTCCCAATTCCAAGATTCGAGCACTTTGCTACTCGTAGCAGTGTATCCACATTGTGGATCTCTTATCGTTTGGCCGCAAGCCAGAGTGGTAAGAACTGCTAGTAATACTGTTCCAAATCTTCTGAGATTCGGCATTTTACCTGCTCTGTCCTTTCTCTCACCCTTTACATAGTGAGCTTTTTTATTGATTATTGGGCTCAGAAGTCGAGGCATATCGCCTGGATTCATTTGCCCGTCACCAGCCATTACGACTGATATGAATTCGTCATCAAACATTGTCAAGAGGTGTCTATGTCCAGCATCTATTGCAGCCCCAACTCCTTCGCCTTGCAGTGTAACTACATCGTAACCTTGTGCACAGGCTGCCGTATTGTCTGTCGAACCATCATCTACAACCACGACATTATCTACATAATCAGGAATTGTAGCAAGTACCAATGGCAAGTGTTTTTCTTCGTTTCTAGCAGGGATAACGACTCCTATTCGCACCCCTTCATACATATGAAGGCCTAGAGGGTAGGATATGTTAATTCATGCGTTGGTCAAACAAATGTTCAAAAAAAGATCTGCACAACTTACACTATGAACAACCGAGGAAAACTTGTTTTTTTGATGGCATTTTTCTTTATTCTCCCGGGGTGTTATGGAATTGAAACAAACACTCAGAGTAGCGATCAAGAAGATAATCCGTATCCAACCAGTCCTCCTATTCCTGAGTATCTAAATCTTGTAGCAGATACTGCTGAAAGGGACATAGACAGAGGTAGTTCTTTCAACATTTTAGAGGATGCTGATGGAGCTAATACAATGATTCTGTGGGTTTCTACAGGCTGTTCGGGCTGTCATGATTGGACAGAAATGATTGTCGGCGAGATGGATTCGGGTAACATATCCAGTGATATTAGAATCATAAGTGTACACAGGTACCCATCATTCGAAACTAAACAAGAAGTAATCGATGTTTATGCAAGCGAGAACAGTTCTACAAACTCACCTTGGCCGGTTTTGATTCCATATGATGGTCAGCCAGCCATCGATGTGGAAAAAAATAACGACACAGAGTACGATTATTCTGAAGCGTTTGAAAATCCAGCGACTCCGTCTTTCACAATACTGGATGGTGATGGAAAAACGATATGGAAAAACAGAACATATTGGGCTAATCAAACAGTGCTGGATGAAGCATTAGAATACCTAGAGTGAGATGTCAAAATTATCTAACCAAACGCAAAATCTTCAACAATTTATGGATGAAGTTCATCACTGAGAAGTAATTGCGGTGATCATGGAGTCCTTTCGCATTGTGTTGTTGGGTAAGGATTTCGAGCTTCGCTTTGTTTCCTTAGTAGTCCGTTCAAGGGAATTATCTGATGATGTTGTGTTGTTCGACTTAGGTAGTAGTGATAATACGAAAGATTTGGCTCAAAAAATCGATTGCCGTATAGTAGATTATTCAGATGAATTACATGTGCCAAAATTGTGCTCAAGTTTGTTGAATGATGATCCCGCCCGAACTACTTTGTTAGTGAATGTAACTGATCAATTTAAGCTGCGGGATTTACCTCTGTTGGTAAACCGAGCCCGTGAAAGTTGGGATGTGCATATGTCTTACACTAGCGACAATTCTGAAGTTACAAATCCGCAAGAAGTTTCGTATAGCGATGGTGAGATTTCCCACCTTGCAGTGTCTATTGCAGGAATGGAAGCGCTTTCAAAATCTTCAATTTCAGATTCGCCAGTAGAATTAGACTCGGGACTAAAAGTCCGAGTTCTGCATACAACTCCTCCTCCCAATGTACAGCAAAGAGAATCACTTGCAACTGCATCTCGCTTTGCTCAGTTACTTTACTGGATGTTAGAATCTAGGCACCCATTGTTATTGTTCGGGATTCCAGGCTTTGTACTGTTTATGGTGGGTTACAAGTTATCAGGTGATGTTCTAGATTCCTTTAGTGAGTGGAATGAAACGAGCGTCGGTGTTGGCTTAGCGGTGATTGCAGTAACATTGATGGGTTTGTTTGCAATGATGGTTGGGCTAATATTGTACATTTTAGGAAAACAAGTGAAACAAATACAATCGCAATATCAACACTGGCCCAAAAATAATGAGGGCTTGTGATGAAATACCTAGTATGCTTTGACATGGATCGTGTTCTTGTAGATCACATGTCTACATGGCAGTACGTCTATGATAAGTTGGAGATATCTAACCACGAGGCATTTGAGTTATACAATCAAGGTAAGTTGGATGAGTGGGATTGGTTAAAATTGGATCTTGCACTTATCAAAAATTCACATCCAGATATAGATGATCAAAGGCTTCGCAGTCTTTGCGATGGAACGCCTTTAATGTCTGGCTTAAGGGAATGTCTTGACTGGATTATCTCTAATGGTCATGAGGTTGCAATTATTAGTGGTGGAATGCAACAAACAGCAAGAGAAATTGCCTCTATGTACCCAACCAATGAACCTTGGAAGAGAAGATGGGGTGGAATAAATCGACACAATAAATTCGATACAAAATTTCACGTATTCACAAATGGTTGGATTTCAAAGGATGACGGTACAATAGATGATTATGGACGTTATCAAGTGCAGATGAATGGCAAGGGTTCAATTGTAAAAATGCTACAAAGGAGATTAGATATTCCTAAATCGCGCACTATTTCTATCGGTGACAGCTCTGGAGATATTGGGATGTTTCAAGAAAGTGAACTTTCAATTTGTTTCAATCCGTGGGACGAAAAACCAGTACAAGTAGCTAAAATTACAATCAGGAGTCGCAACTTGGTTGATGTATTGTCCGAAATTAGGAATTTCATCAAGGAGTAACTCTCCTAGAATCACGAGGGAATGGGATAACTTCTCTGATGTGATCTGCACCAGATAGCCACGAACACACTCTGTCAACACCCAACCCAAATCCACCGTGAGGCACTCCACCGTATGTTCTAGTGTCGATGTAGAATTGGTAAGGCTCTCTTGGTACACCCTCTTCGTCGATGCGTGCAAGAATCTCTTCCTCAGACCAAGTTCGCTCACCTCCGCCTATTATCTCTCCATAGCCTTCGGGTGCGAGTAAATCATGACACAAAACATATTTTTCATCATCAGGGTCAACCCTGTGATAGAACGGTTTTGCAATTTTTGGGTAATGGGTAAGGAAGTGAGGGACTTCGAAATCTTGGGTTAATATCTTCTCTTTTGAGTAGTCTAAATCTTGGCCCCATTCTATTTCGACATTCAGAGACTGTAGTCTTTCTACAGCTTCGTCATAACGCATTCGAGGATACGGATTGTCGGCATATCTTGCCAGTAGTTCCAAATCTCTGTCCATGCTTACTAATTCTGATTCTCTCTCTTCCAAGACAGTTTTTGCAATGTGCCTAACAAGACCCTCACCATGTGACATGATTTCTGAGTTTGATGCCCAGGCTACTTCCATTTCAGCGTGCCAGAATTCGGTAAGATGTCTTCGTGTTCTACTTTTTTCCGCTCGGAATGAAGGGGCGATTGTGTACAATCTCTCTAGGGCTGGCATTGCAGCCTCAGCATATAATTGCCAGGATTGGGTAAGATATGCCTTTTTTCCAAAGTACGGAACTTCGAATAATGTTGATCCACCCTCTACGGCCCCAGCAACAAAGTTTGGCGCTTGATATTCTGTGAAATCTCTATTCCTAAAATAAGAGTGAATTGCGCCGAATACGCTTGAGCGAATCTTGAGCATATTTGTCATACGTCCCGTTCGTAGATACAGATGTCGGTTGTCAAGAAGAAACTCAGTTTCTCCTCCGTCGGCGGCTTCCATTGCAGATTCAGTGATGGGAAATGGTGCTTCAGCTCTTACTCCACCAATCAATTCTGCACTAGAAACAATAAGTTCGTGTCCACCTGGTGCTCTTTCATCGGGATTTACCGTCCCTTTCAGAATAAGTGAAGCTTCAATTAACGCTCCCTTTAGTGATTCGAATGCTTCGTCTCCGAGAACATCGCGTTTTGCAACGCATTGAATAGTTCCTGTTGAATCTCTTAAAACTACAAATCGAATTTTGTTTGAGCCTCTAGTTCTCTTTATCCAACCTTTGAGCTCAACCTCTGCACCATCGTGCTTACCGGCTTGGACATCACCTATCCAGAACTCTTTCGCCATGAGTACTCCCACAAGTCTTACTGCTTCAAAGCCTCGCTTCCTCCCATATCTATTTCTGGAGCATTTCGAAGGCGAAAATAAGACACTAAAACCGCTTTTTGGTGTTTTTTTACCAGAAAGCATCAAACATTAGTGTAATCAGAATAAACTTGTGAACCGCACTGTAGTATACGCTATTGGAGGTAATGCTTTGCTTTCACCAACTGGACAAAATGAGGAAGAATCTTCGCTGGTAATTGCAAAGGTTATGAGCGATGTAATCGATCTTCTTGAAGCAGGGTGGAGAGTAATTTTAACCCACGGAAATGGCCCACAAGTAGGCCATTTGATGTCTTTAGACGGAACACAACCAATGGATGCCTGGGTTGCAGCGACCCAAGGTATGATTGGGCACAATTTAGCGATTAATCTAGATTCAATATTGAAAAAAAGAAATCGTCCCGAATCTACAGCAGTTGTATTGACAAGGGTCGAGGTTGATATGAAAGATAAAGGTTTCAAATTCCCAAGCAAACCAGTGGGTCCTGTGTTAAATGCTGAACAAGTAATGACAGTTGATTGGGACATTGCTGAGACTATCAAAGGACCTAGAAGAGTTGTTGCATCACCAAAACCAGTTAGAATTCTAGATATTGAAGTAATACGTTCACTGATCGATAGAAATGCAATTGTTATTTGCTGTGGGGGTGGTGGAATCCCAGTGGTATACAAAGACAATTTTTTCTATGGTGTTCCTTCAGTTATCGATAAAGATTTACTTTCATCCCTACTAGCAATTGAAATGTCTGTTGATGCCTTAATAATTTCAACAGCCGTCGACTCTGTAAAAACTAATTTTGGCACTGATAAAGAAAAATCTCATGATTATATGACTTTAGATGATGCAAGGAAAAACATCGATAATGGCGAATTTCCAGCAGGATCAATGGGTCCAAAAGTCGAAGCGATTTGTTTAGCATTAGAATCCATTGAAGGGCTTAAAGCGATTATTTGCCAGCCAGGGCAGGCAATTAGCGCCTTGCGTGGTGATACAGGTACTACATTTGTAAATTAAGTTTCTACCATTTTCCAATTTTCCAATTCGGATTAAATTAAATACGACTTGCTTGAGCAGTGCTCGGGCCTGTAGCTTAGTCAGGTAGAGCGATGGACTCTTAATCCATCGGTCGCGGGTTCGAACCCCGTCAGGCCCGCTGTNTTATCTGATAATTACTGTCAATACTTTGNACATATGAACTTTNGAATGAATACCTTTTTAGGGTGCCCTAAAAACGGAATGTTATGCTCCTGCCGGAACAGTGTAGTGGTTGTGACGGTCTGTTACAGCCCGGTTGGGTAGCATGTCCATTTTGTGGCATAAAAATTGACGGAATAATGAATTCACAGGAATCAATTATCGTACTTGCACAGAAAGTATCCTGCAATACCTGTAATTCAACTTGTAANAAAAAAGCGATGAAGTCAACATGCTGTGGAAAACACAAAAGAAAAAACAAATTCTGTAAGCGGTGCCCAGAGAAATTTTCAGTGATTGNTCTAGCAGAATCTGTTCAATGAAATCTATCATTTGATCAGTGTTTTGATTCCATCAGAACTTGCAAGAATTACCACGTCACACATATCGTTGAACAATCCAACTTGAACTACACCTGCAATATTGAGAAGGTCAGATTCTGTTAGTTTTGGATTTGTAATGGCAGGACCTGTTGCTGCATCAACGATNTAATTACCATTATCTGTAACAAGAGGTTTTCCTGATAACATTCTTAATGTGGCTTCACAACCTAACCTAGATTTAATTTGGTTTATCGTGGTTTTATGTGAAAATTGAGTAATTTCAATNGGGAGAGGGAAAGTTCCTAGGGTTGCAACTTGTTTACGATCATCGGCAACAACTACCATTTTTTTGCTTGCTTGAGCTACGATCTTCTCTCGTAACAAAGCTGCCCCTCCTCCCTTGATTAGTTGGAAATTTGGATCGAACTCATCAGCACCATCGATGACGATATCAAGTTCGTTTAAATCAGACAACTCCGCCAGTGGTATTCCNACTTCAATGGCTAAATTTTCAGTTGCAATACTCGTAGGTACCCCAATAATTTCTAAGCCCTCCTCCATGATTCTTCTACCCAGTTCAATTACAGTATGCCTTACTGTAGAGCCTGTGCCAAGGCCTACTTTCATGCCGGTTTTGACATATTTACAAGCCTCGATGCCAGCCTCTTTNTTCAAGGATTCAATATCTGCCATAAANCCGCTAATTCCTCAAGGTCAATAAGCAATGTGAAGCGAATGTCTGAAGTGCTTAAAGTGCATCGGACAGTCATGGGCAACGCAAGGCTGTCGATTTTCCTTGCATCNTTGTTCTTTGCGATGTCACTTGCACCANTAGTTAGTGCAAACCAACCTGATAGGGAAGTTGAAGTAAACATTCTTCTAGGGCCAAATGGTTACTCAGANGACTTTACTGTAGAGGTTCCAATAGGCGACATTATTACCGATTTTGAAATAGAGTTGAAAGAGAATCCTTGGCCGATTAACCAGGTTGTTACTCTTGATGATAAGGCAGACTGGGCAAATGGATTCGTGATGGATGGTATTGATTACAATTCGAGCGGATTAAGAATTCTGCCAATGAGTCACGAATGGGACTTCGAGGGTTCTTCCCAAGGATGGAGTTTAGATTCCTCAGGGGGCTGGGCGCATGGATATGACTCTGTNCTTGGGCCTACTAATGGAGTCAATTCTGGCTCGTCTGCAATCTACACTTACAATGGGAACTATCCAAATAACATGGGTGGACCTTACTGGGCAACATCCCCCNCGATAGATTGCTCCTCCTGTAGTGGTACTTGGGATCTGANATTTTGGAAGCGTTTGGCTGTTGAATCATCCTCATATGATCGAGCATATGTTTCAGTGAAAACNGCTAATGGAGGCTGGACAAATGTGTATTCAAACCCATATGGAACAACTTCTGATGGTTCNTATACCCAAGCGAGCTATGATATTAGCAACTACATAAACGGAAATTCGGCATTCCAAGTCAGATTTGGTTTAGGGACTACTGATAGTTCAATTACCTATACAGGTTGGAATATCGATGATGTTCTTATTGAGCCAAGAGGAAACACTGGAACAGGATCTGGTAATTGGACTTCACAACCATTCGGGCTAAATTCTGGTCCTAGTATGACAATGGATCATGGCATGATGTCCATCGATGCTACGGTACNAACTAGCTCAATACTCAGATGGAGTTTNGTAAACCCTGCCGACGGAGTAGCTATTCCNGGATTCTANGATCGTGATGACNTTCAAGCAGACNTATCGATAATTGATACCACTAGTTACCCGCAAGTGCAATTGAAAATTCATATGGAAACTACCTCAGAAACACCAATAGTCCACTCTGTTAAGTTAGGAGGAGGAATANTCGAATCATTCGAATTATCGCCTGCAATAACAGGCTGGAGCGGTTACAGTAGTCACACAACGGGTAAAGTAGCAGGTTCAACTATTCTCGAATCCCCTGAATGGCGAATGGTCAATCCTTTCTCTGCACTTGAATTAGATTGGGTTGGAAGTGGCAATGGTGTATTCAAGGCGTGCTTTGTTAGCTTAGAAACATGCACTTCAACCGATTGGAACACAATNCCTGATGTGGGAATATACCGGTTGACCAGTCCTTCTACTACTCTAAANCTGCAATACACAGATTCNACGTCATATTCAATTGAACATATTAGCATAGACTTGCACAANCAATCATCTCCAGNGGATGCCAGAATTGATGTTGGTTTCGACGGAGTTTATGAGTGGTCATTTAGTTCCAACGAGATTGGCCCTTGGGGGCTTGCNAATAGATTTGAATCTGGTTTGGAATCAGAAACACTTACAATACCCTTCAGCGGAACAAATCGAATATCATTATGTTACCCATATTCCACCTCTCTGGACAGATTCGAAACAACTGCAAGTATGATTTTCACATTAACATCATTGGGATTACCTGTTGACGGAGTGAGTGTTGAATTTGAAGTGTCTGGCAAGACTTTGTTTAGCAAGAGTGTGGGTTTCATCTCAGATTTTGAAAGGATATCTTTGACAAACTCTGAGACCCAACTTATTGAACAAGAGTTAGCGATCAGGACTGCAGATTATACAGTTGTTGGTAGCTTAGAATGCCATCTTGTAAATCTAGTAATATCTTCAAGTTCAGGTGGTGATGTTATGGTTTCTGGTTTATCTATCCCTTAC
>NZLM01000054.1 GCA_002694245.1 Methanobacteriota archaeon | reverse complement strand
TTTCCAATACAATGGCAAATCATGCTTACCATGTCCCTGCCTCTCACAAATTGAGCACCGGGTTGCCTGTAGGAAGGGAATATCCAGTCTGTGTCATCAAGAGCCATAGTTTGTGCAATTGCAACAGCCTCTTCTCCGAAAGAACGCATGTAGAACGAGAGTTTGCCAGTCCTTTGCATCTTGATCATTCGATCGTCGAATATTCTCAAACGCATCATCATTTCTAGCCCTCTGATTAACTCTTCAGCGTCCAATTCTGGGTCCCAAGCACCTGATGCAGTGTCATCATCTCCCAATACACGAATCAAACCGTGTGCGTGGTCATACGTTTCCTCGGTTTTACATTCAACCGGGTCTGGCCTGTTCAAATCTCCTGGTTGTTCTTTCCATGAACCACCAAAATCAGCCTCATCTCCTGGACGGAAAGGGGCGGTTGGTACAGTATATCCCTCTATTGAACCACCTGTATTCTCCGCCATGATAGTCTCACTCCTTGTCCGTTCTAAGCCTTGCCGATGCCTTTGCTAGAAGTTCCCCTGCCTTGTAAGATGATCTTACCAATGGCCCACACGCCCATCCCAAGAAACCCATCTCTTCGAGAGAAGCACTCCAGTCATCGTATTGCGATGGCTCAGGAAATCTATCAACCGGAAGATGATTAGGACTTGGGGCTAGATATTGTCCTATTGTAATCAGATCTACCTCTGCATCTCTGAGTAGTTCGAGGGCTTGTATGATCTCATCGTCGGTTTCTCCCACTCCAACCATTATGGATGATTTTGTTAGTATATCGGGGCGCAATTGTTTCGCTTTTTTGAGGATTCCAATCGATTGAGAGAATGATGCTCTAGCATCTCTGACAGTGGAGTCCAATCTCGGAACGCACTCCACATTATGAGCGAAGACTTCAAGCTCCAAGCCAGTTAGTAAATTCTCAAGTGCAATGTGGTCTCCTGCAAGATCGCTACAAAGAAGCTCGAGTGTCACTTCCGGGCTTGTNTTCCTAACCTCTTCTAGGCACNTCCTGTAATGCATTGCCCCACTATCCGGTAAATCATCCCGATTTACGACAGTAATAACAGCGTGNTTTAAGCCCATTCTTGCTATNGCNTCTGCAAGGTTTTTTGGNTCGTTTTCATCNAGAGGAGGTGGTCTTTTGATGGTCCCAACAGCACAGAATCTACATCCTCTGGTACACTCTTGCCCTGCAACCATGAAAGTTGCGTCTTTTGCAGCCCAACACTCATGGATGTTTGGNCATCTTGCTTCTTGGCAAACAGTGTGAAGCATGTTTTCGGTAACAGTCGCTTTNGTTTCGTTGAACTTTTTCTGCAGGTCACCGGATGGTAACCTTGTTCTNAACCAATCAGGTAATCGAGTTCTTGTTTTAGCCATAGTAAGTTTCCTGACAGTCAAACTCAACCCCCCTTATTNATCCCGAAGGGATGCAGTGCAAAAAGAATCTGTATGAAGCCTTACGAGCATTCAAGGGCTATGCCTAGTTGGTNTGNTATATGAGACTCGCAGTTATTACTGGAGGNGCAAGAAGAATCGGTGCGACAGTAGTCAACCACTTACTCGATGACGGNTGGGCTGTTATTGTACATTGTAACCGNTCAATCACACAAGCAAAACACCTCATAAAAAGAGGNGTAGGAGCAGTAGTTTCAGGCGATTTATCTAACGATGAAGATTTGTTCAGATTAATCGAGGAGATTCACGACCATGAGTTGGTTGAAAAGTCTGGTGGAATCGACCTTTTGATTCACAATGCTTCNATTTATCATGAAGAGGATTTTTCGACAATAACTCCTCAAGAGTTACGAAGGTTCACTTCAATTCACCTTGATGCGCCGTTTTTTATGACTCAAGGCCTTGTTCCAAAAATTAAANAGAAAAANGGATCAATAATTGGTATTGTTGACACAAGTTGGGGACAATCTTGGGAAAATTTGAGCCACTACACCGCTACGAAGGCAGCATTGAGACAATTGCTGATTAATCTCTCAGGTGAATTAGCGCCCGAGATAAGAGTAAANGGTGTAGCTCCNGGTGCNATACTAGCGGCCGCATGGGAGAAAGATAGGTTTGAGGAAGTTCTCAAACAGGTTCCAATGGGTAGGGCAGGNAGCCCTGATGATATAGCGAACGCTGTGAAATTCCTAGCGGATGCAGATTACATTACAGGTTTTATTTTACCAGTAGATGGTGGTTGGTCTATTTCTTGATGGTGCGGGGGGTGAGATTTGAACTCACGAACCCATTGAGACCGGATCTTAAGCCCGGCGCCTTTGACCACTCGGCAACCCCCGCTCAGACCAAAGGCGTGGCTTGGAATTAATGAATCAGTCGGGAGAAATGAGTGAATGGTCTACGCAGTCAATAACAGATCTTCTGTTGAAATCATGTAAGGAATAATTCCCGGGTTCTGAAATTCACCCGTAGGGTGAGGTATATTTGGCTCAACTTGTGCAAAACGGTTTAACACCCCGGCGTAGACGGTATATTGGTGCGCATGCTGAAATCACGATATATTCCTGTCCTTGTGTTGCTTATGTTGCTATCCTCAACATTGCCCTCACCAGACTATCAGGACCTACCTGATGAGCAAAAAGTGAAGTTTGTTCCTGCCAACCTAGAAACATACAATCTGTTTTTGGATGAGGAAGGGGGTTCTGGTGGGGATGGTTCTATCACGACTATGGAACCTGAGGGTGCTCACAGAGAGGCAGACATCCTATCCGGGGTTGAATTTCGGTCTGAGGACATGATCAGTGACCTGACCATATACGGTCAAGGCAGCGCAACAGAGGTACACCTCTACATCTATCTACAGTTCAAAGGACAAGAGCAATCCACAGCAGACCTTACTTTTACACTAAATGCTGTGGGCGGTCCAACCTACACAGAGACAATGAGCCTCGATGATCCTTGCAACAGCGGTTTGTTCAACAGCGATTGTTCATGGACATTGAATGAAGTCTTCTTTGACGTACCCGATGATGGCTTCACTGTTGAGCAAGGGGCACAACTACGGCTACAGATAGACGGTTCAGCCTCTTGTGAAGGACAAGGCGGAGGAATTGGTCAATCAGGAGAATGTGAAGTGTTGGTGGCTTACGGAGATGTGGAGCAGACAAATGGTTTCTCTAGGCTATCACTGAAAGCTAATGCTTTAGCAGATTCTAGCGTTAAGGTACACGCTCCTGGTGGTATATGGACCGATGCAGAGAAACTTGAATGGTCGCCAAATCACAGACCTGAGTTCAGAACTGTTCAATTCTCTGTAGATGTCAGAGATGCATTTGGACGAGACGATATTAACTCTGTTAACCTAGTTTTGACATCTCCAACGGGAGCTAACACAGTATTCGACAAAGAGTTTGAAGATGATGATCTCAGGTTAGACAATAACGGACTTGTGGGTAACTACACATGGACATATGAGGCCGGAATTGCCGCTGGGTTGTACAATTTGTCTCTAGAGATAACTGATGTTCAAGGGCATGTTGTTGTTTATCGGCATGTAGGTATCGAGTTCTTAGAATACGGAATGTATCTTTCTCTGCCTGCTGACCAATCAGATAGCGTCCTTATTGCACCCGGACAACTCAGCAGTGTTGAATTCATGGTCGAGCATACCGGTTCAGCTGGAATCCAAATGGATGTTGAATTTGATTTAATCACGTCACTTCCATCCTCTTGGTCATCACCAATGTGGGATTCCCCTGCAGGCTACTCTCTTGCAGGAGGCGGGTCTTTCAAGATCGCTACTTTGTCAATAGAAGCGCCTGATGCAGATTTATCTACAGCCCCAGAAAGAATTGAAGTTTGGGCACGCGGATTTGTTGAAAATGATGACAATGTCGTAGAGGAAGTTGTTGTTGAGAAAATTATTCTTGATGTTGAAGAAGTAGGAGTATATGCTCCTCCAAGACTAAATGTGTATGAGGATGAGGAACATCAAATCCAAATCGCTGATTCGAATAGGCCAGAAGCGTTTGATGAAACTGTTTCTCATTACATCGATTCAGAAATGGCCCAATCAGGCGAGCCATTTTACATCGATCTGTTCAATGCTGGTTTCGATATTGATACATATAGGTTGAAGGTTGAGGAAGCTCCTAGTTCTAGTTGGTCATACACCTTCTATGACAATGACACAGGGACTGAATTAGAAACCGAAGGTCCCTACGCTCTAACTCCTGATATTGGTTCACACGAAACAATGTCACTAATGCTCAAGATATACCCTCCAAACAACAGAGATGATGTTGACATTGGGTTGTTCACAATAATTTGCTTTAGTACAGGTGATGACGACTTGAGCTCAATGGTTTCATTCACTGTTCACAGAACCTTTGGAATCCTTGCTGAGGTGATTTCTGATTCAGATGGACAGGAGATAGGCTCTGTTGGTCCGGTTGCGCCAGGTGATTCTGTCAGTTTCGATGTTAGAATTACTGACAGTACTGATGAAACTGGAGAAAATACATGGAGAATCATTTCTCCCGAGAAACTCGATAAAAATACCAACGAGGATACTGGTGATCCCGCTTATGGAACTTGGGATTACCAAATAAGAGATGATAGCGGTAACGACGTTGTCGCTATCCAATTGAGTTCGGATACCTCTGCTGACATTACTGTTTCTATAGATATGAGAGAACAGGTACTGGCAGGGAACCATACGCTATATCTTAGGGTAACAGAAGAGGTATCAGAAGGGGAGCCTCGTTACTTTGACCTACCGCTAAATATCGAGGTCAAGGAAGAAGTAAAACCCGGTAGAATTTTCGTTGAAAGAGTTACAGAGTTGACGCCATTCTTACCGGGTGCAGAACAGAACTACGAGTTTAGGGTAGAAAACTCAAACAATGTACTACTTGATGTAATCATATCAGCGCAAGACGTTCCTACTGGATGGGATGCCAAATTCTCAAAGAGTGGATCCACTCAAGAGGGGAACACAATTCTGTTAAAGATTGAACCTTTTAGTACACAAGATTTCACCCTTATACTAACATCTCCTGACGATTTGGTTGCTGGGAAGGAGATGGTAGTTGTTCTATCTGTTGAACCACTCGACAGCGAGGTTAGCACATCAAGTCTTAAACAAACACCTCAATTCCAGTTTACAACAACATGCGAAGGCCTTGACTGCCTTGTAAATGCAGCCACGGATTTTGAGAGCCCACAGACTTTAGGTTTGTATGTCGGAATTCTCTTGGTAATTTTCCTTGCAGTATACAGGCGTGGTCAATCATCAGCTAGGGAGCAAGCATTCCTAGAAGAGGAAGATCAAATGGATGAATCAATGGAAGTTGAGATGGAAAATATTCCAGATATTGTTACTGAAGAAGAAGATCTAGAAGACGATCTAGAATTACTCGAAGACCTCGAAGATCTTTGATTATTACAAAATTAAAATTCTCCCCGTAGGGGAGATTTTGAGTATTTTGTATGAACAATGTTCCATTTCCCTTAAGTGCCTTTGGTAAAACCGTGGGGATGGTGTTAGCCGTGCGTATGTCCTCCATCCACTCGTCAGCGCGACCAGAACTAGTAAGAAAACTAGACCAACACAAGGTAAAATCAGTTAGCTTAGCGCTGTTAATGGTTCTATCAACAGTTGCATCAATGGAATTCGTATCCTACGCAGCATTGGCATCAACAGACCAAGATGGAGATGGTCTGACCTATGGCCTCGAATATTTGATTAATACACAACCAAATGATTGGGATTCGGATAACGATCAGCTACCAGACGGTTGGGAATGGCAGTATGGTCTAGATCCTTTATCCGCAACTAATGATGACGGTGCTATCGGAGACCCAGATGGCGATGGTTTCTCCAACCTACAGGAGTACAATTATCTTCAACCATCGAATTGGGATTTATCATCAACAACATCAGAACTTGACAATGGTGTTTGGTGGAATGGCACCGTGCCTGTTAACAACTGGGATGAAGAAAATGCAATGCAGTACAACCAACTTAACTGTGGTGATGCAGGCTCTGATGGCACAGGAAACACCATTCTGTGTGATGAAGACCCTGTTGGAAACATCTGTACAGATGGATTTGATAATGACAAGGATGGGATGGTTGATTCAAACGATAATGACTTTGATGGCGATGCAGACTGCGCCACAAATGATGATGATGGGGATGGATTCTTCGATGAAGATCCCAATGGTTGGGATACTGACGGAGATGGAATGCCGGATGGTTGGGAAGCTTCTAACGGACTAAATGCGACATCTGCCTCCAACGCTGATGGAGCTAATGGCGACCCAGATGGTGATGGATTGATCAATATCTACGAGTATGTCAATCCTTCATGGACCTCTACTTGCGGTGGTCAGCCGTGCTACAGACCTGGACCTGATGGATCGTACACTGAAACCACGAGTCCATGTTCTCCACACCAAGGAATCGGTCCAGGTGGTTGTGCAACTTTAACTGCCGAAACAGACGGGATTACAACAACTAATCCGCGAGATTCTGACACTGATAACGATGGGTTGAACGACTCTTACGAGGCACTGACCCTTCTAACAGATCCAACTAACTCCGATACAGATGCTGATGGGATAAACGATGGAGTAGAAATCAATGGTCAGTATGGTTCACCACCACAAGCAAGTGACCCAAGAAATAACAACACCGATGGCGATGCTTTCGATGACGGTGACGAAGATCTCAATGGAAACGGAGTTGTTGATGCCAATGAAACTGATCCTACTCGAAGAGAAGACTCTGGCGACTTTGATAATGACGGCCTTGAAAACTGGCAAGAAAACCTGTCTTGCACTCTATGGAACGTTGCAGATACTGACTTTGGAGGGGTAAATGACGGTGATGAATCAAATATTACACACGGAACAGACCCCTGTGATTCACTGATTGCTTTTACCACAACTTTGCCTGCTAACCCATACAATTCAGGAACGAGCCAATTAGATGTCTCAGATGGATCAGGTTTCGCCCCATCCGGAGGAATTGCTTACTACAATAGTTCAGGAACCTACACACAATTTGCATATGCTCAAACAATCAACAACGTTCTGCAAGGCGTATTTGTATCTCCGCCAGCTGGTACTACATCGGTTGAAAGTTGGAATAATAGTTGGTGTCACGATCTAGTTACTGGCTCTTATCCAGCATACTGTGATGACGATTATTCAGATTCAGATGGAGATGGACTTGCAGACTGGGAGGAGACTTTAGGTGTGTTTGGATATTTCTCAAATCCAACTTTATCTGATTCAGACGGTGATGGAGTAAATGATTTCGACGAGGTTACGGTAGGTACCGACCCACTTGAGCCATGTGACAACAGTTTGGATGACGATGGAGATGGACTGAACAACTACTTCGAGATTTCAACAGGCTGTCCAAACTCATGGATTGGAATTACAAACGGCAGTTTTGATAACTGGACTACTGATGAGAATAATGAAGATACAGACTCTGGTGGAGTAAATGACAAACAGGAATACTTTGATTCAACCAATCCAGAGGATAACCCGACAGATGATATCTTCCCGGATGACTTCGACGGTGACAGAATACCGGACGCTGTAGAAAATCAAACTGGCACAGACTGGAGAAATCCGGATACAGATGGCGGAGGAATGTGGGATGGTGACGAATGTCCCCAACAATTCTGGTTTACGAATTGTCAAGGTGCTCCATTTGACCCTTGGGATCCTTCTGACGACATAGTTCAGAATGAGGTTATATTTTGGGCAAACAACACTAGTGGCGTTGTAGACCTGAATAGAGAGCATCTATGGAGAATCCAAACCTATGATTTCTACACCGGAGCTGCATATGGGATTGAAACAGGTTCACACCCTGCGCAGGATTTGGTTATACCATACAACAATGATACACATCTAGCATCATCAAATTACGCAAATGATACGGTTTCATGGAACTTGGCTTTCCCTAATCCTATGATGTCCGGGTTTGTACCAATGCCAGCATATCAGTACAACATAACATTCTGGTCAGATGCATCACTTGAGATGACTAGAACAAATGATACACACGCCTACGAGATATCTGCAGGCCTTTTGGATGCAGTTTGGGTTGAAGAGTACGAATATTGGTTTGATTGGTCAACACTTGCTGCAAACACAATTGCAGGAACAAACTCATCGTACGAAAAAATCGTTCCTGAGGTGTTTACGAACTTGTCTTTACCAGAATCATTCGTCAAGAATGTTACCGATGATGTCGTAAGCAATGCAGGCGCCACTGATGCCTACTCTACCGCTGATGCAATCGCTACATTCCTGAGAGAAGGAAATGCTACTTTTGAATTCAAGAGAAATTACAACGGAAGCGGATCTGCGCCTGAAGCAGACTTAACTTACGAATTACTAAATCGTGCTAAAGAAGGAACTTGCTCTGAGTTTACAACCGTGTTTGTTACAATGGCAAGATTAGCAGGTTTACCTGCAAGGTTTGTAACTGGATACAAAGGTGGTTCATGGACAGGTAATGGCTACGAGGTATACGGTGCAAATCTAGCTCAATGGGGAGAAGTTCGACTAGAATTGTCTCCAGGAGCTGGTGGAGACGACTTAGGATGGATTCCATTCCATGCATGCCCAGATCCAGAGGAGATCGAGGTTACCAACCTTACATGGAGTCCAACGGTATATGACCGCGATGGTTCATCTGAAATCGTTGTAAGCGGTACTATACAATATGTGGAGAATACGACTGCAATTCCTGATTTGACGATCAAGGGATATGTCGTATCTCCATCAGATGTCGAAAGGGTGCCAGGTTCTGCAGCAAATTTCGATAATCTATTCGGTACCATAACAACAGATTCAAACGGTAATTTCGTAATGAACGGTACGCTTGAATCACCGGTTGCCCCTGGATTTGCAAGTATTGTCATAGAGACTTTACAAAGCGGTTATGTGTCTAATGACGGGCTTGACACAGGTGTGTTCGTAAACATTACAGATGACTCAGTGATTGCGCATCTTGAACCTGCGATTATAGATCAACCTGTTTTGGGTGCGGGGGCAACTACACTGCTTTCTGGACAACTAACATTTGAGAACAACGAAACCTCTGGAACTGATCAGTTACAGAATCTTTCAGTATGGTTGGAATTTACTTCATCAGTCAACGGATTGACTAATCTATCTGGACCAGTAGGTGCAAACGGTGTTTGGGGAATTAATGTAACACTTGATGAATTAGAAACTAAAACAAACATATCTGCAACGTTAGGGTTCAGTGGCTGGCAAGACACCTCTCAGGCATTTGGTGGGCCACAGTTCCATCTTCGGCCTACATCTCACTCAATAACCATTGATGTAAGGGATGCACCTAATCTAACAGCAACAATTGAGGGACCAGGGTCAAACAATTCTATTCTACAGATAGACGAATTGGTTTACATCAATGGGACAGCTCAATCTTTCGGAGTCTCTCCAACTGCACTTGCAGGAAACCTATCATTTGGTATGAGAGAATTAAATGGTGGTGGAACATTTGTTGAGCTCTTCAACAAAACAGTAAACGGTTCTTTCTCCATTACTCACATACTTGATGTCGCAAACACAACGGTCAAAGCCGGAGAGGTAGAGTTAGAATTGATATTTTATCCTGATGATTTAGATGCCACTGATTCGTTGAATACTTCGGGAAGCCCGTGGTTCTTACAGGGTATCTTGTTCTTTGAGCTACAGGCAAATCCTCAGTTGAGAGGAAATGATGTAGCGATTATCGTTCAGGTGTTTGATCACCTCGGTGGTCAATTTGAGTTGAATTTGACTGGCACATTCAGCTTTGAATTAAATGGGACTTTGGTTAACACCTCAACAGATCCTGATTCAAGTACAATATCACCATCCTTTGTGACAGATGCAAACATGTTTGCTGGTGATTATGTATTTGATATGTCATTTGCAGGAAACCAGTTCTACCTACCTTCAAGCAATAGCACTTTGATGAGAATAATGGGTACTGTTGACATAACTGTATCAATAGCAGATGATTGGACCTATCTCGGAAATACAACATACATCTATGGGGACATAACAGATTCAGTTCATGGCACTGCAGTGCTAGGAAATGATTCTATAATTCTAGCTCAACTAGTATCAGATGTTGGCTTCTTCGATTTGTCTAATGGTATGCTAAACAATACAACTGGTTCATACAACTTTACCATAACAGCACCACGCAGCGCTCCTTCAGGCGTGTATGATGTTGAGGTGATAACCGACTTTGATTCTCCATCACAGCCCGGTGGAGCATACTACATGTGGGTTGACAATGCAGTTCCGCCTGCACTTCCAACCATACCTTCAGACACATGGGGAATCGAGTCTGAAGTTGTACTTACGGCACCACCTGGTTCAGATGTTGTTGCTGTGATGAATAGCAGTGTTGACTTTACAGTAAGAGTGACTGATGTTGCGGATAACTCCAACGTATCAGGAGCCCAAGTTGATTACATCCTTGACTATGGTGGGTCAAATATCACCATAGGAAGCTCGATTAGCGGAGCCGATGGTAATACAACATTCACATGGCAGGTTACAGGTGTAGATCCTGGTCAGTATGTGTTGCGAATGCTAGTTCAAGATGATATCACAAGTCCAAAGGTAGCTGGTGCTACTAGACATTACGGGAATTACACAGATGTCAATGTAACAGTGCAAGTTCCTTCCAACATCAGAATAGATTCCATACCCTCGACAATAACAGCAGGAGTAAATTTCCAGGTTGCAGGTCAAGTAGAGGATGGCGATAACGCAAGTAGAAACTTGACGACAGCAGTAGCTCTCGAAATATTCTGGTTAGACAACCCCGAGGAGAAACTCATCAACGGCGTATACACAGCCATCAACGGTACGTTCAATTATTCAGTTCCAACAGATGTGTTGAGTAATGGTACAAAGAGAGGTCCAAGAGAATTGATTATCTCGGTTGTAGAAGATTCTTCACCATTCTATCTAACGGATTCTAGTAACCATTCCATACTTGTAAAAGGTGTGACTTTATTCGAAAATGTACAACCTCTTAACCCTCGTATTGTAAATAGAGGACAAGACGTAAACATGTCTGTACAGATGGTCGAGTCATCCGATATGTTCCAGCCTTTGGGTGGATACACAATAGACGTACAGTTTGATGAAACATGGCTACCGTCTAATACCACAGATGCTCAAGGAAGAACTGAGTTTGTCTACACGGTTCCATTTGATCAACCACTCGGACTCATAACGATTTCAATGTATTACAATGGTAGTTTTGACTTATTACCAACACAAAGAAACTTATCCAGTATAACGATTAGGTCAATTACAATCATGGTTGTTGATCCAATAATCGCAAACCCCGTAGCTGGAGAATCCTTCGACATCACAGGTACTATTGAGAGCGATAATGGTAGCGCATTACAGTTGAGAAATGGTGATCCTTTAACAGCTAATGTTCTGTTTACTTTAGATGGAAATGCCACTGGGTTTACTCTTACCAATGGGCAGATACTAGCAAATGGATCTTGGACTGCAACTATTGCACTATCTTCTGGATTTAGGGCTGGTACACACATTGCAGAAGCCCAGTATATTCCNAGCGTAAATTACTACTCAGGATCCAGTGCAAATCAGTCATTTGATTCGAGGGGTTACACAACACTAACCTTTGTTTCACCATCCTTGGANGGGGTAAATCAGCCGTCATTGAATGACAGGACTGATAGAGGGGACGATGTAAACGCAAGGCTGCTTCTGATTGANAACACAGGTGCTACTGTTGTAGGAGTTCAAGTCACAGTGTCATTGGAAGGTACCGCTGTTACTGCAGTTGGGACAACAGATAGCATGGGAATCATCGATGTTAATCTAACCGTTCCTTCAGATGTTGAAGTTGGCTTCCATGATTTGAAGGCTGAGTTCCTAGGTACACCTGGTACAACAGGATTGATTGGTGATAATGCTTCAGTAACTTTCGTAGTCCTTGGTAAAACNGTCATTAACATTACTGAGAGCTCNAATGCAATTACNGCGGGTGATGTGCTNTACGTTAATGGTACGTTACTCGACGATCTTGGCTCACCNCTGAAAATTAACGGCAACAACTCAATTGCNGTCGTTTACCTACTTGTTGATGGAGTTCCAGTATCGAGTGTCCAGTCTAGTGAAACAGATGGCATGTTTATGTTTGCTTGGAACTCACCTGAGAGTATTTCTGCAGGCGCTCACAATATAATTGTCAAGTTTACAGGNGGAAGAGATTGGGTTGACCCGATAGGTGAAGGAGANAGTGCTAANCCTGATTTCTATCATCCAAGCACAGACTCTGTGAACTTCACNGTAGCCGTTCCAACAAAGATTTTGCTACTCACTCCTGGTGGTCAAGTTGACCGTGAAGAAGCATTAACTGTTCAAGGTAGATTGCTTGATTTGGTCGATAATCCACTGCAATCAGAAACAATAGAAATTTGGCTCGGTGGTGTTTTCTTGACNAATGTTACCACTGGTTCGGATGGCTCATTTACTGCAATNCATCCAGTGCCAGCAGATGCTGATTTGGGTCCAGTTCTATTAGAGACCAGATTCACAGGAACTCTTGAGTATCTGCCATCTAGCAATAATGGAACATGGAACATTTACTCCAAGATAGCAGTCCAGGTGAACATCGATTCACCGCTCGCTGTTGAAGAATTAACAACACTGGATGGTTTTGTTGGAGATAACCAACTTAATCCATTAGAAAATATGATTGTACTAATTTCTGTTGATGGAATATCTATCGGTAATGCAACAACAGATGAAAACGGAAATTTCACCTTGACTTGGCAGATTCCAAACATTTACGCTGATGGTAACCATACAGTCACTGCAGAAGTTCCAGCCCAAGGTTGGTATCGAGCTGGTACAGGTAATACAACATTCTTCCTAGCACANAGGACTGGAATGACAGTAGGCATTTCAGAAAAAGATGTAACTAGAGANGATTTCTGGGAGATTACTGGTTCATTGTANGATATCGACACTGCATTGAATGATGGATTACCTGGAGAAACAATTACGATATACATCGGTAGTGAGCCTGTTGCGACAGTTGTTACATCACTCAACGGTGAATTTAGTACATCGATNAGAGCTGAATCTTCATACTCGAGAGGAATTCATCTCATGTCTTTCGTATTCGAGGGTAGCTCTGGACACTTACCAGTNGAAANTAACCAAACAGTTGTTGTTTGGGCTGATGTNACTGTGCACATTGATTCAGCGAATGATTATGTTATCAGAAACGATAGCGTTGAGCACAAGATACAGATAATCGGTNGGGTAACGGAAATCGGCGGTCAAGGNGCNTCAATAAATGAGGCACAATTAATCCTAGGCGAACTGGCTAATTGTGGTACTTCAGGTACCAATGCACGTTGTATCAATATCGATAGTGTAATTTGGAATGGTGGAACTTTCACATTGACTGCCACCGCCCCAACATGGATGGAACCAGGTGAATTACAATTTAACGTACAAACTCCAGCAAACCCAGAGGAGTATTTCAGAACAGGTGATGCCTACACNGACATAATTTCTGTTAGAATTAATCTTGCAACTCCNTTTGATATTACGATCGANCCNATAATCGAGGGCAAGCANGAGGTTGTCAGAGGAGAAATTGCTCTNAGGGCAGAGGATACCAACGAATTAATCGGAGGAATCGACATATCGATATATCTCGAGAATTCAACTGATAGGGTTGATGAACGCAGTTCAAAGACGAATTCAAGCCAGAAGATATCTTTCGAATTTGTGAGCAATCCGGATCCATATGGTGATTCCTCAGTCTATGGAGAATTGACTCTGAAAATGTCGATTGGTGCCAACTATATTCTATCGAATGAGTCAATCAACTTGTTCAATCAAGAGTTCAACAGTGGGAAGAAACTTGACTATACCTACACTGATGAACAATTTGGACCGCCATGGTGGGTATATGTTCTTGCAGTTCTGATAATTGGTGCTGCTGCAACATTTGTTATCATGCGAAGACGATCTGCAGATGCAGCAAAGGAGATTGCTGACATATTCTCTTACACAGCTGAACTTCTTGCAGCAGGTGATTCGATGCGTGAAGCTATTTTCCAGTGCTATGAGAGCCTGGTCCACATTCTAATGGGCAGAGGTTTCCTAAGGAGAGATTTCGAGACGGTCAGAGAATTCGAGATGGCAATACGAGCAGCCTTACCAGATCTCTCTGAAGAAGCACTAACATCACTTGATTCAGTATTTGAGGAGGCAAGATACAGCAGGCACGAAATGTCAGAGTCTGACAAGGCAAATGCTCAACAGGCTCTTACAAGGGTAGTCGCTGAAATCGGACAACTTACAGACATTCCAAATCGTTGATTACCATCTGATTTGGAGAATGCCGTTTTCCATAGTAGCTTCAAATGATTCTACCTCGCTAGGCAACGGAAGTTTTCTTTCAAAGTTACCAATATTGAGTCTTAGAATACTATGACCATCGATACTGCCTTTTGTTAGGTTAATTGAACCTACATCTGTGCCATGCATTGGAATTGAAAGTCCATTTGTGTGTCTTCTTCCGTTGAGTTCTTCAACAACCCAGTCTAGTCTTCTTTCTGGAGCGATTTTAGCCATGTGCTCCTCTGGTAATTCGCCCGATGTTACAAGCATCATTGTGTGCCTGTCTCTGACTTCGTTGAGATGATCTCCAGACAATTCAAAAGCAGCATGAAGTTCTGTCGGCGTTGCATCTAAACCATCGCTTACCAGTTGGATATCGACATCTTCCCAATCTTCCATGATATCTACTCCAGTGGCCGAACATATTGAACCTTTCATGTGTCGACTTCTCTCTTTACCTTGCTAAAGAAACGTTTTGCAAATCTTCCGGAGCCATCAGAATCTCTAACTTGGTTAAATTTAGTGTCCGGTGGATAACAGATTGAATATGTTCTATCGACATTTCTTCTATCGAGCAAGACAATCAATGCCCTGTCCCCCATAGCTCTAATCGGTCGACCCATTGCTTGTAAGATGGTATTTACAGCAGGTTGTGAATTTGCATATCTCCAAAAATTTGCCTGTCCAAACTTATCTTTGATGTAGTTACTATATGATTTTTGGAAAACAGATGGCGGTGCATTTTGAATTCCAACACAGATTACTGTATCCAATAGCCCGCCTGCATAATCGACACCTTCAGATAACCGCCCGTTGAATACACCTGCAACCAGAATCTTTCTTCCCACCTTTGGTGCATCCTCGAGGTTAATCAGTAGAGAATCAATATCCTTCTTTGTCCACATTTTTGATTCTATTTCCTTTTTTACACCTGGAACATAAAAAGATGAGTCAAAAATCTCTTCCAGAAACTTGTAGGAGGGAACAAACACTGCAACATTACCGGGTGTGTTTTGAACAACAGAATGAATGTGGGATTGTATCCTTTTGTTGTTATCTATCGTTCTTTCTCTGTATAGCGTAGTCACATCTGTCGCCACAACGATTGGCCTTCTTTCTTTCGCAAACGGTGACGGTAGTATTGAATCTCCACGAAGTTTGTTACTTATTCCAAGTAAATCTGCAAACATGTGGGGAGGGTCCAAGGTTCCCGACATCAAAATTGAACCAGCTACATTATCGAATATTGGTCCTGCAACAAGCGCAGCATCGAGTAAATGGGTTATGATTCTGCCATCACGACCTTCACCTTCAAACACAAGACATAATGCAGTTCCACCACCAAATCTATCCAATACATCGATTAGATGAGCGAGTAAATGAGCAGATGGTTCGTTGTCACCATTTTCATCAACCTCGACTTCATTTGTTTCGAGAAGGTGTTTAAACATCTTTAATCGACTGATTTTATCAGGCGCCGTGTAAGCATTCTCTTCCCCGGTTAGGGTTGATTGTGAGGCTATTGCATCTACTGCATCAAATGCTTCTTCAAGCCATGACAAAACTCTCTTCGCCGGCACAGAGATCTCATTTTCCTTGCCTAAGCTTGATACTAAAACTTTGAATTCTCGGTTTAGCACAAGACGAAACTCTTTGCATACCTCCAAAGTCCAGAGTTTTAATTGAATTGCATCAGCCATTAGGTCATTTACCGTAGACACACGTTGGAGATTTCCCAGGTGCTCCTCCACTTCCGTTGAAGCATTCCTTACCATAGTGGGCGTAAGTCTTCTTTGCATTCCCATTCTTACTCTATCTGGAAGGTTGTGAGCTTCATCAACGATTACAATTAATTGGTCAAGTCTCAAGTCCATGGCTTTCAGAGAAGCATTCCTTACTTCTTCGATGAACAGATGATTGTAGTCACAAACTACGATTTGGGCCTGCTTTGCCGCATTCCTTGCCGCTTTCCATGGACAGGTTTGTCTCTTCTCTCCTTCCTCGATGTGGGTTTTGCTCATTTCAACAAGCTCCTCAACATGGAGAGGATCTGATAGTATTCTTTGCTCAAACCCTGGAGCATTGGTTAACCAAGGCTTACATTGCCTGTTTTTCCTATGATTGGAACAAAGCAGCGAGAAACTTGCTCCCCTATTGCCAGCAAATGGCTCAACACACATACCTGACTGTCCAATCATATCAACCAGGGTAATTTTCTCATCCCTAAGCGAATTAATTCTTCTAACTGTGTCCACAACAATTCTGTGTTGACTTTGTCGAGGTGTAAGGAACATAATCGTCTTTCTTTGGTCTGATTTTGATGCAAATTCTAGAGCAGCAGCTAATGCTGCTGCGGTTTTGCCTATACCTGTTGGAGCGCTTGCGAGGTGAGCTCCTCCCCTTTGCAGGGTATTGAGGCAAGAGGAAATCATCTCCACTTGTCCTTCTCTTGGTTTAGGGTGAGCTAACCAAGAAAGTCCGGCTTGCTCACGCATATCTGTATCGTTTCGCCGAAGGTATTTGAGGTTGAGGTAAAATTTCGTGCGGTTGCACTAATTGAGTTATTTGCACCCGGATGTGGGGTCCGGATGCGTGTAGAACTAACCCCACTCAACTTGCAGGGTTGGAATCGGAGTCCCCCCGGTTTGCCGGGGGGACGTGTGTTGGGTTGCCAGTTTGTGCTAATCGAGCACGTAGACGCAGTGCAGCGAAACAAACACTATCTGGCAAAGTAGTGTTCGTTCGGAAGGTGGAAGGAAGATTGTTTCCAATTTCATCCTCCCAGCGCATTTTCCCATCCCCTCCATTATGTGGCTCTCACCCTGTTTTCACTCAGTGAACTCCTTGCGTCTTTCTGTATTGCTTCTGGCGACTGCAACGCCATCAGCTAGAAGTTGATTCAATTCTGCCTCTTCGAGAATTAGTTTCCTAACATAGTCTTGGAGACCTTGAGAAGCAGCCTGTTGAGGACTTACTCCATGAATTTCGTAGAGTTCTCCTAGTCGCTTCTTAGTTGATTTGCCTACTGGGATAGTAACTGTATCCATGTCTGGTAGAAGTGGTTGATCTTCCAAGAATGATCTAATCGCTTGTCTGATAACATCTGAACGATTTCTTGCACCGTCAAGTCCAACTCGTGAATCAAGAAGAGCAATTTCCTCTTCTGTAATTCTCAGTGAAACGAGATTGCTTGGTGTGGTCATAGTGCTCGCCTAGTAATCAACCCACACAACATCCAGTATATCAATGTATCACAAATGATGACATTTTGTATTACAATAGTTTACAATAATGTTTTTTTAATCTTGAAAGATAGTAAAAATCAAACACAGGATAGGATTGGAAATAATATGGCACTAGAGTCGAGTAGAGGGCTATACTTCTACATTGAAGTTTTGAAAACAGCCCTGGATGATGAAATAGTGACTAATGACGAGGCAAGTATACTGAAAGTTCTAGCTACCGCATTAGGATTGTCGCCTTCAGCTGCCGGTGCGGCAATGGATATAGCTAGGGGAGTTGATCCAAACCCAATCGATGACAATTCAAATTACCTCGAACAACAGATTGGAGATGTGACAACTTACCAAACAGCATTGGTTGCAGCCCTTGATGATGAAGTAATTTCAGAGGATGAATGGGCGATGTTAGACAGTCTTCGAAAATTACTGAGCATCCAACCTGATCAACACGCACTTATTGAGGAAGCGATTAGATCTATGTCTGAAACCGATTTGAATGGTGAGAGAAGATTAGAGCGTCTGCAACGATTCAATACTGTCTGTCCCTATGTCTAGAGGACTTGTGTTTGGATAATGCTTGTAAAGGGTCTTTATTTGGGCGACCTAACACAAGTCGTGTTTAGGGTGCTAGAATGAGTATAGTGCATGATATATTTGAGAATGTTAAGAAAAGAGACCCAGACCAGCCGGAATTTCACCAGGCAGTGTGGGAAGTTTTGGAATCTCTAGAACCGGTATTAGAAAACCACCCTGAGTTTGTAGAGGCAGGTATAGTTGAAAGAATAGTTGAACCTGAGCGTTTAATCCACTTCAGAGTCCCTTGGGTCGATGATAAAGGTGTAACACGTACCAATCGCGGCTTTAGAATACAATTCAACAGTGCGATTGGTCCTTACAAGGGTGGTCTAAGATTCCATCCGTCTGTAAATTCATCTATCCTCAAATTCCTTGCTTTTGAGCAAGTTTTCAAGAACAGCCTCACTACCTTACCTATGGGTGGAGGGAAAGGAGGAGCAGATTTCGATCCAAAAGGTAAGTCTGATGGAGAGGTGATGAGGTTTTGCCAATCCTTCATGATGGAATTGTGGAGACACATAGGGCATAACTGTGACGTCCCTGCTGGTGACATCGGTGTTGGTGGAAGAGAGATAGGTTACATGTTTGGTATGTACAAGAAATTGCAAAATGACTTCCAAGCGGGCGTCCTTACTGGTAAAGGACTTTCATACGGTGGTTCTCTAATCCGTCCCGAAGCAACCGGCTATGGTCTTGTTTACTTTGCTAGAGAAATGTTAGCGGCTCAGGGTAAATCCTTTGATGGCGCAAGTGTATCTATCAGTGGAAGCGGTAATGTGGCGCAATATGCGTGTGAGAAAGTACTCGATTTAGGCGGTAAACCTGTCACAATGTCTGATTCATCTGGGTGGATACACGACCCTGCAGGCATTGATAGAGAGAAATTGGCTTGGATTATGGATCTCAAAAACAACCGCAGAGGAAGGATTAGCGAATATGCAGAACACTTTGATGGAGTTTCATTTACTGCATCAGAACCCGAGCCATCATTGAATGGTCTTTGGGGAGTAAATGTCGATGTAGCACTTCCCTGTGCAACCCAAAATGAGCTAAATGGTGAAGAAGCGAAGATGCTGGTTGCAAACAAAGTAATCGCAGTCGCAGAAGGTGCTAATATGCCATGTACTCCAGAAGCTGTTGCTGTATTCCAAGAAGGTGGAGTATTATTCGCACCAGGAAAAGCCAGCAATGCTGGTGGTGTTGCAACATCGGGCCTTGAGATGAGCCAGAACTCGCTTAGATTATCTTGGACTCGAGAAGAGGTCGACAAAAGGCTTGATGACATCATGGTTTCAATTCACGAACAAGCATACTCGACAGCCAAGAAATATGGGCGAGAAGGAGACTATGTGTTCGGAGCAAACGTTGCAGGTTTCCTTAAGGTAGCTGAGGCTATGATGGCTCAAGGTGTAATCTGAAATTGTGTTGTCACATATTTGGTTTAACCCTGGCTGGCACCTATTAGCATCAAAAATAGGAAAAAGCCTCCAATAACCAGAACTGTGTAACCTCCGATTAAATTCGTAATTGCCCAACCAGTTCCTCCTCCAGTTGAAAGATTATGAGTTCGCATACCGTGGTAATAGATCAGTTCTGGTATCATAGATCCCCACCATAAACCACAGCAGGAAATTGTAGGCCATATCGAAATATCAGGAGAACCTGACATAAANGGTAAAAAAGCTCCCAAGAAATATATGAACACCCCCAGTCCAATCATACCCATGCTGGTCAATCTCATAGGCCAGTTACTGTACTTTGGTGCTTGNATGTAAATTACATTAGTTGTNGTTGGGATCTCAANATATTGTGTGTTAATGGTTTGTGGANCTGTTACTATCTCCCCATCTAGTGGATGGTCTTGATTNGGGGCTTGCATNGCTAAACCGTCCGTTAGACAGAGATATTAGTTTTGATGAATGAAAATAACAATCTAAATTGCAGTAGGAGCAACATGACCATCCTTTTTGTCATCGGGTTTCCTTACCCTCGACCAAACACCGCTCATCAATTCATCGTGGTGTTTCCCACAATAATGGAATCTTCTATACGCTTCTCTAAAAGAATAAGCCTTCTTTCCGGTAGCAACTAAGTATCCCTCTGGAGAAAGTCTAGAGATTATCTCTCCCACATCTCCACAACCAGGATAGTCGCACACCGCTTTTTCNCCCATNTNANCCACCTAATTGCTCATGTCACATTAACCATTGGAATCTATTCATCNCCTTCANTATCATTTGGAGTGATTACTAGAAGCGGAACATTAGCTTCTATAGATTGTCCTTCTTCGCAATGAATTTCTGTAATTGTGCCNCTTACAGGTGCTTGAATTTCGTTTTGCATNTTCATTGCTTCAAGGATCATAACTACATGTCCTTCCTCAACATNATCCCCCANAGATACCTCTACNGTCACAACTTTNCCCGGTATGTTAGCGCTCACTTTTCCGGATTTCTTTGATTTTCCACCAGAAGACCTTCTTTGCTTNGGNGCAGGCCCAGCATCAGGCACTTGAATTTCAAAAACTTCACCTTGGANNGTTGCTTTCCACATTTCACCATCTTGCTCTAAGTGGACTTCATATTCTTGTCCGTTAACCACTACTTTACGAATTTCAGTCATATATTCACTTCCAAGGNGACCTCGAGCTNCTTTTATGCATCAATGAGGACATGCCCATATTCATTCTNCTGTGATCTTCAGACCATGGNTCACCATGATTTCGCCCTACCTGTGAAGGGTCATTACGCACTGATGATGCAGCAAGAACTGCAGCTATTGCGGCCATTTCCANTTGACTTATTTTACTCATCAAATCAACCTCANAGTGGAATGTTTCCATGTTTCCTCGCAGGACGTAACTCTTCCTTGTCAAGNANCATACCCAATGCCTTACANAATCTCTCTCTTGTTTGATTAGGCTCGATTACGTCATCAAGATATCCAAGAGCTGCAGCCTTGTANGGGTTAGCAAACTTTTCTTCAAAGTCATCGATTAANCTGCTTCTCTCTCCNTCAGGGTCTCTAGCGTTTTGCAGCCTTCTTCTGTGGATAATTTGAACNGCNCCNTCTGCTCCCATGACTGCTAATTCTGCACTAGGCCAAGCAACNTTGTAATCTCCTCGGATGTGCTTTGAGGACATNACATCATAAGCACCTCCGTACGCTTTGCGTAAGATAACAGTCAACTTTGGAACAGTAGCTTCAGCATATGCATAGAGTAATTTCGCGCCGTGTCGTATGATTCCTCCCCANTCTTGATTGGTTCCTGGTAAGAACCCNGGGACATCTTCAAGCGTGATTAATGGAATGTTAAACGCATCACAGAATCTTACAAACCTAGCAGCTTTATCGCTAGCATCTATATCTAAACAACCAGCTAGCATTTTTGGCTGATTAGCTACNACTCCAACTGTNGATCCGTTTAGATGNCCAAANCCGACGACAATGTTTCCTGCCCANTTTTCTTGAACTTCCATAAANCCTCCATCGTCAAGTATCTCAGTTATTACGTCCTTTACGTCGTAGGGTTTGGTAGGGTCCTCTGGCACGATAGAATCTAGTTTTTCACACGAACGGTTGGGNGAATCAGAGGTCTGCTTTGTTGGAGGTTTTTCCATATTGTTTGAAGGGAGTAGNTCAACNAGNTCTCTTGCCATATCTATTGCTTCTTGGTCATCATCTGCAGTAAAGTGAGAAACTCCTGACTTACTACCGTGCGTGGTNGCACCNCCTAAATCTTCGAAAGAAACTTCCTCATTAGTTACGGTCTTGATGACTTCTGGTCCTGTGATAAACATGTGTGCGGTTTTGTCNACCATTATCACNAANTCAGTTATGGCAGGNGAGTAAACAGCACCTCCTGCACAAGGGCCCATTATGACGCTGATTTGGGGGACTACGCCGCTTGCTCTTACGTTTCTGAAAAAGATTTCAGCATAAGACCCCAAACTCGCTACGCCTTCTTGTATTCTAGCACCGCCACTATCGTTCATTCCAATAACCGGTCTTCCCGTTTTTAGAGCCATATCGAGAACTTTGCATATCTTTAGGCCATGCATCTCGCCTAAACTTCCTCCGTAAACTGTGAAATCTTGAGCGAAAGCGAACACTTCTCTCCCGTTAATTGTACCATGGCCAGTTACAACTCCATCGCCAGGGATGACATTCTTGTCCATGTCAAAGTCACGACACCTATGTTCAACTAGGGCATCAATCTCTTGAAAAGAACCTTCATCAAGCAACATTTCTAGTCTCTCTCTAGCAGTCATTTTTCCACGATTATGTTGCGCATCAACTCGAGCTTGCCCGCCACCTGCTTCGCCTCTTGCTTTGCGTGCGCGCAAGTCACGAAGTCTATCTTCAGTGCCCGTCATGTCTTTCGCCAAACGGAGAAAATGACAGCCCGTCTTTATTGGTTTTGTGAGAATTTTTACACCGCAACGCCTTCATAGACGCATCGAGACAGAGTCAAACATGGGAAGCCGTCAGCGCATAGTCATTGCAAAACCTGGCCTCGATGGCCATGATAGGGGCGCAAAGGTTGTTGCAAGGGCACTGAGAGATGGTGGTCACGAGGTTATCTACACCGGGCTGAGGCGAACGCCCGACCAAATTGTTAGAACTGTTATGGATGAGGATGCAAGATTTGTTGGCCTCTCCTCTCTATCGGGNGCTCACAGTCANTTGTTTCCAAAAATTTGTCAATTACTTCGAGACTCAGGTCTCAATGATGTAGTGGTATTTGGAGGAGGTATTATTCCTGAAAGTGATAGACCTCCTCTCTATGAAGCAGGAGTAAGGGCAATTTTTGGTCCTGGAACATCATCTGATGAGATTTTACAATTCGTTCAAACCGCATCTGAGATAGATTGCGGAGTTGGTTCTGAGAGCACCTGGTATTGGGGTGATTGATTGGACCGTAGGACTCTCGCTAGNGAACTCTCAGCAATTGAAAATGGTGAGTTGACAGTAGATGAGGAAGAAGGCAAGATAGTCGCAATAACAGGACCTCCAGGGGTTGGGAAATCATGTTTANTTGATTCAATACTTCAACGGTTAGCACCAGCAAANAGAATTGCTGTTTTAGCAGTAGATCCAACATCTCCTCTNAGTGGTGGGGCTTTACTTGGCGATCGAATAAGATTGAGTGTATTAGATGATGAATCAAAATCTGATTCGATCTATGTCAGGAGTATCGCTACACGATCTTCGGTTGGTTCTGTTCCATCAATAGTCAGAGATTTATCGTACCACCTTCTATCTAAGAAATTCGATATCGTAATCATTGAAACTGTAGGAGCAGGNCAATCTGAGATGAGNTGTGCTGCTATTGCCAATAGGATAATTGTGGTNGAAGGTCCTGCAAGAGGAGATGGTGTTCAAGCAGAAAAAGCCGGACTNCTAGAGTTAGCAGATTTAATTGTTGTAAACAAGTCAGACTTGGATGGAGCAGAAAGGGTGGTAAATGATTTACAAATGTCCCTCTCGATTACAGATGATGCTCCACCAATTATCTCTACNAGCACAAAAACAAATCAAGGATTAGATCAACTATCAGAACTCATTCTGGATTTGGAAGAAAGATTGTCCTCGAAGCGCGCTAGATTTAGGCAACAGCTGATTATGGCGCATGAGAGCAAACTGATTACAAATCCAAATTTCGAGGTTGTCTTAGACCGCATGTCTGAAGAGGGGTTAAGCCTCGTGGACGCTTTGAGGGAACTAGTTGAGTGAACAAGTAGAGTTGACAGACCCTGTCGACCATTCAGTAGGCGGCCTTTCAGGACACCTTTTCCGCAGAGGGTTTCACATCGGAATGTCGGNGCTACCTTTTGTGTATTACAAACTAGGTGACGACATTGCTGATTTTGTCTCTTTAGAGAAAATGCAAGTAGTTTCAATGCTAACTTTGGCCCTTATCCTTGTTGAGGCAGGGAGACTAAAGTTAGGAATCACTATATTTGGACAGCGGGATTANGAATCAAAACAAGTCAGTGCATTGGCTTGGGGAGCNTTTGCAATTGGCATGACATTCATGATTATTCCAGATAAGCCNGAATTNGTTTATCCGCTCATTCTCTCATTATCTCTTGGTGATCCATTCCTTGGTGAAGTCAGAAGAAAAGGATANGATGCGAGATCNGTNTTTGTCATAGGCAGTATTTTCATCCTNGCTATTTGGTTATCTTGTGCTTATTTCATTGACACTAAAGTTTGGATTTGTCTCATTATGGCTCCAATATGTGTGGCAGCAGAATGGCCTCGATTACGGTGGATTGATGATAATGCGACAATGCTCCTAATTCCNCTTTCTGTTGTGATNTTGCTAGTGCCGTGGTTGTAAGACCATTATGTTGAAATGGCGCATTGTATTGCCTTGCTTTGAGTGAGCCATAATGAGTGACGAAGCCCCGCCACAGGAACCACTACAGAGTACCTACCTTCTTGTATTTCTACTATCATTTGTAATACTNATAGTTACAATGTTCGCATATCCACTTTGGTGATATGAAAAAAAGCAAGAACATATCAATAGTAAGTTTTAGCCAATGCTATGTGTGGAATAGCAGGCATGCTTGGTGAACCAGATAAGTCTGTACTAACTAAGATGACAGAATANCTTCATCATAGAGGTCCAGATGGAAATGGTATATTCTTGGATGAAAGCTGTGGATTTGCTCACACTAGACTGGCTATTGTCGACGTTGNAGGTTCACCGCAGCCNATATTTGGGCAAGGCAAAGTCGCGATTGTTAATGGTGAAATATACAACTACAAATCTCTAAGAGATTCTTCNTANGANTACCAAACTAACGGTGATAGTGAAATTGTTTTATCNCTCCATACTGGNAGGGGAAGTGCAAGTGATCANGCAAAATGGNTTTCTAAGTTAGATGGTATGTTTGCATTTGCACTATGGTCTGAAAATCAATTAATNCTTGCTCGTGATTCAATGGGAATCAAGCCACTGATGCGGACTCTTGTTGAAAATTCAATGTTATTTTCATCAGAGGCTAAAGCACTTAGAGCGCATGAGTCNTACAAACCGGCTATAGATGANTTAGCCCTNAGGGCTAGGATTGCTTGGGAGTATCCTCTGGATGCAACTACACTATTCGAAGGCGTNCACCAAGTCAGGCCNGGTACTGTAGAAGTNTGGGAANTTATTGATGGGAAGCCCCAACTTACCAGCAGTGCAAGATTTGAGGCTCAGTCTGTNGCACCAGAAAAAGAGTGGTCGGATGCAGAGGGATTGCTNGAGTCGTTTACACTCAGNGTTTCTGACCGATTNATGTCAGATGTACCTCTTGGAATNGTTTTATCCGGTGGTCTAGATTCTAGTTTAGTATGTGCAGTAGCTAGAGAGGCNGCAGAAATAGCTGGCCAGCCCGTACCAGCATGNTGGACTGTTGCTGAGAGTGAAGACAATCCAGATTGGCAGGCTGCAGAAGTTGTTGCTTCAAGTTTAGACCTCGAACATCATCAACATATCTTGGAACCCGACACTTTCCATTCTAAGTTACCCGACCTAGCATGGCATGGTGAAGATTTGGACTTAACAGTACTTTTCTTTCAACCTCTATTTGCTAAAATGTCTGAATCTGTTACAGTGGGCCTATGTGGTCAAGGTGCTGACGAATTACATGCAGGATATCCTCGTTACAAGAACTTGAAGGAGCATAGTGATACAATTAGACAAAGATTNAGCGACATGAATTGTGATTTAGGTAATCTTAGTGGTCCAGAGTGGTGGAATTCAAATCACAATCCGGAAAATCATACAAAGAGCCTNGANGATTTTTTGCAATTCGAACTAGATCACGGTCAACTGTCTAATTTTCAACTACGGTTNGTTGACCGTCATTCTATGGCCCACGGTCTTGAGGTAAGAGTACCATTNCTTGGGAGTAGACATAGAAGCGCTTCGAATAAATTGCCTATGAATTGGCGATTACCTGAAACTGGTTACGAGAAAGCCGCTCTNAGAGCAGCTGCNGATTTGACNGANCTNCCTAAGGAGATAGTTAGGAGACCAAAATTACCAGCAGGAAGNGCGACNTCGCCNAAGATGATTGANTCNTTNATNAACGATTTGATGCCATTTGTAGATAGTATCGCGAAAAAACACCCAGTTATAGAGAAGGCACTGCTAAANCANCCAGAGATTTGTCTCGGTTTGGGATTGTTTGAATCAATGCACATTATTGACGGAGCTANAANTAGAAAATCAGGAGATGTATCTAGCATACTGGAGGAATTATATTGACNGACGTAATTCATGAATTAGCTGCGACCCTTGAACAAAAAAGAGAAGAGATTACCGCTTGGATGGCGAAGAAAAGGGCTGAAGTTCCTATTCCTATATACGGTAGCGTAGACATAAGAGATAGTGGTTGGAAGGTTGCAGTAGTAGATGCCAATCACTTTCCAGCAGGNTTCAACAATATCTCGGAAACAGATGAACCATACCTTGCAGAGNTGATGAAAGAACANATCGATAGACTTAGTCCAGATTGCAAGTGGGTTCANCTATACCCAGAATCNCACACCAGAAATAAGGGATATGTCGAGAATGTAGCGACAATAAANCGACTGCTTGAAACAGGGGGATTTCGTTGTACAATAGGGTCCCCAGAGTTAGANGGAATTGGATCTTTGAATGGNATCTCTGGCCCTTTGGTGCTCGATCCAGTGCAAGTTGTAGACGAATCCTTGAATGTTAATGGTGAATCTCCAGANCTNGTATTACTCAANAATGANCTAACAGAGGGNATGGTNTCTGGCTTAGGAGCNCANAAGGTATTCCCTCCACCNCATATGGGATGGCAGAGGAGGAGAAAATCTGAGCACTATGAATGTCTACAAAAATACGTAGAAGAAATCAGCGAGATACTAGAAATTGATTCNTGGCATCTNTTGACAGATTGGTTTGTTAGCGANGATAAGTGTCTAGAAAAAGAAACATGTAGGCAGATGCTAGCATCAGAAGTTGATGAATTTCTTGCAAGAATCACTGTCAAATACGAAACTTTGGGAATAGATAGAGAGCCAGTTGCCTTCATTAAGAATGACCGCGGGACATACGGCCTAGGAATTATGGCTGTTCGTAGCGGCGAAGAATTGCTTAATCTGTCCAATAGGAAATTCAAGAAATTAATGTATTCTAAGGGTGGAGTTGATGTTGAGAATTTCCTTATCCAAGAGGGAGTTCCTACTACTATCAAAACTCCAGAAGATGCCCCTGTAGAGCCAGTAGTGTACTTGGTCGATGGTGAAGCAGCATCTTGGTTTTACAGAATTAATTCAAAAAAATCCGATATGGAAAATCTAAATTCCCCATCAGCGAATTTCCTATCCTACAGCGAGGTGGGGGAGAAATATGGCAAACACGCACATGGATGGCATGCACTTGTTGCAGAACTTTCTATGCTTGCGATGGGTGCAGAGTCCCTGAGACAATTGGAGGATAGTTAGTGCGTATTCACTGTCTTGGAGGTGGCCTAGTTGGTTTGTATGTTACAGACCGGCTGGTGGAATACGGCTATGATGTTCATTTGTTTGATGTTGTTGAAAGGGTAACTAAGGCGAAATTTTGGAAAACTGATTGTTTAGATCATGATCATTCTGATGCTGATATAATCGTGAATATGGTTCCAGGAAGCATCGGGGCTAGGGTAATCCACGAACTAAAAAATACTGGAGTGAGGATTGTAGATTTATCATTTAGCGAGCAGACTCCAGACACTCAAAGTGAATCACAGTCAACGATTTTATGGGATGTTGGTATTGCTCCTGGTCTATCTAACATGCTAGTGGCTATGGCTTCTAGAAAATTCGGTATTCTTGACGAAGTAACAATAAAAGTTGGAGGAAATCCAAGCAAGCCTGACGATAATTGGTCATATATGGCACCGTTTTCACCACACGACGTAATCGCAGAATATACACGACCTGCTAGAATCATAAGAGATGGTGAACTAGTTATTGTTCCAGCAATAACCGATCTACACACCATTGATGCCAACGGAAGAAAGATGGAAGCTTTTCTGACAGATGGATTGAGGTCTCTGCTTGATGTTCCTGCTAAAAACATGGGAGAATACACTGTTAGGTGGCCAGGTCACATCGATAAGTATCAACATTCGGATCTTGACCCAGATGATTTAGTCGAAGAATGGCGTTTCGACATCAGTAAAGGTGAATTTACTTGGATGGAAGTGAAAGTAAGATCTGGAAAAAACAACATCAAGTGGGTTGTTGAGGATTCTGGACATGGTCTTGACTCAAGTATGGCTAGAACAACTGGACTGGTAACCGCTTGTTGCGTGATTGCTTGGGCAGAAAATGAGAACCTTTTATCCAAGGGTATCCATGCACCTGAATCTCTTGATGATGATACAATTCAATACGTAATTGATGTGATGAGAGAACAAGGCGTTGTTATTGAGAAAACAGAATTCGAGGAGTAGAGATGAATAAGCTGCTCGTTTATTCGCTGACGATAGGCATCGGCCTCTTGGTAAGTGCAGAGTATGCTGAATGGCCGGTGAATATCTGGTGCATTGGCTTATTTATCTGGTTATATTACAACGCTGAAAGAAAAGAGCGCATAGAAATGCTAACGGTTCTTGCATTTGCAACCCCAATGGAGTTATTCTTTAGCGAGGTTTGGTTAATCTACGAATATCAGCGTGGCCTTATGCCTTTATTCGTGCCCGTTGGTCACTGGTTTTTGTTTGATACTGGCAGAATATTATCCAGATATCTGCCAGGCGACAAAGCCCTACTTACCTTGATTCCATTTATCCCTCTGGTTTTGTATGGTGTTTACACAGGTGGTGACACNTCTGGTGTTTTCTTACTNGTACTCGTCTTGTGTTTTACAAAATGGGGGCCACAGCCTTCTTTGTATGCAACCATGGCTTGGGCTGCTCTTGCAATGGAGATTTGGGGAACCTATCTCGCTAANTGGACNTGGGCAAGTGATGTACCATGGACAGGCCTTACTGCTTGGAACCCACCACTTCTNGTAGGAGCATTTTACTGTCTTGGCGACTTACTTGTGAATCTAACTGTCGAGAGGTTTGAAGGTGTGGAGCGTTTGGAGGNACATGTATGACCTCTAGAGATGACTTGGTAAAGCGTCGCTCGGCCGAGGCTGAGCGAATNGCAATNTCNCTTGCNCGGCAGAAGGGNGAGCGTAGGTCATCAATAAAAGGCGGAGAAGGAACAGTCGCTTGGGTGACTGAAAATCTCTGTATTGGTTGCGATCAGTGTACTATTGTTTGTGATGATGATGCGATCGAACTTTATTTCAAAGATATGAACTCACCTATCATAGAAGTTCCAAGTAATCGGAAAGCGAAAATCATCAGNGACGAATGCACTGGCTGCAGACTATGTGTTTTAGCCTGTCCGACCGACGCAATAACAATGATTGACAGGTGATATCATGGGAAAACAACCAGAACACGAAGGCGCACAAAGATTCGGAGGAGAATTCGGGCCAAACAGGGGACCTAACACTACAGGTGTCTCATTATCGACATTCAAGACCTTGGTCTGGGTATCGAATATCGGCGGATTACTATTGGTGGTGTTTGCTTTAGAATTCCTATTTGTAGAACAAAGATTTGGATTAGGACTTGGATTCCTAATTGCAGGGGTANTGGTCGCTATGTTCCCTTCGAATTACGAGATACGAGGAATGGATGACGAAGAGCCACAAGANTCTAGTTAACTNACTTCAAATTTATCTCCACAAGATGGNCACTTTACATTTCCTTGATAGCCCACGGGCACCTTCAGTTTTGAGTCACAGTGAACACACTTTATGACAATCTTTGCTTCCTTAGTAGGACGCATGTCATCATAAGTTATGACATTATTATANGCAACACCAGTCGCAAATCTCGCAGCAGCTTCTAGGTACTTTGGGCTACCTTGTTTGAATCTCCCGTCTGAGCCCATGCCTGCTATCAATGGTGCAGCAACTACAAGCATACAGAATCCAGAACATATCAATGAAAACTCAATTGGCCAAATACCTTCCATTCCCATCGAAAGAGGAGACCATTCATCATGGTATATTATTGACAAAATTCCTGATATCNCTAGNACTCCAAGCGTAAGTTGTAACCCTTGTTTATACCCTTGAATGGTGATAACCCCTCCAGCAATATATGCTAGGCCTATTGTCATGGCTATAAATGACTGAACAGGTGCTTCTCCGAATGAGCTGAATATTCCTCCAACGAAAATCCTGAAAAGGCCATAGAGTACTATGAAAACACCAGTAACTATCACTCCAGTGTCTGTACTGTTCTGTACGTAAATGTGGGTTACTGGTTGTTGTGNCTGTGTTTGAATTNTAACACTTTGAGGTTGTGGAGTGGGTGAATTTTGTTCATCATTCTCCATTAGTCGAATAACAACTTCGGCTTTTTTNCCACTNACTCTTAGTCCTCGATCCTTACACATTGTCTTTANTTCTAACAGNGTGTAAGAATCATAGTCCATAGTTTTCTGATTTGACTAATCAATATCAACCTTTGGCCGGCGTTGATTGATTTATGCTAATCATGCCTCAACAGAGACTAAACCAGTTGATGCTTCCTCAGCAAGGGTTTTCTTAGCCTCAACTTGTCTTGCCAAGAATGAAACAACATCCAGAATTTCGATATCGTGTCTCTCATCTCCCTCGAACTTTAGACACTCAAAGTGAGATACACACTTAGGGCANGATGTNATCATCATGTCTGCNCCNGTGTTNCNNATNTCTTCCATTCNNGATACTCTNAGNGCNCNNGCGTTCTCGTTACAAGACATCATGCTNGANACACCACAGCACATTGCATCTTCNCCNNNGTGCTCCATCTCNACNAGTTCGACTCCNTCNACNCCNGCNACTAGTTNNCNNGGTTCNTCNTAGATNCCCATNTGCCTTCCTAGTCTACATGGGTCGTGGTATGTTACAGTGAGATCGTCTTCAACCTTCATCTCCATGTCAAATCCATTTTCGATTAGGAATTCGGTGGTGTGCATGACCTTGACGCCCTCTAACTCGTAATCCCTTGCGAATGTTCTGAAACACTCGGCACACGATGATACTAGAGTATCAATGCCAGATGCCTCGATTTTCTTCTGGTTGTATGCCTTCAACTTATCGAAAACCTCGTCAAGCCCTTGCCACTTTTGNTCGTGGCCACAGCACTTCAGGAAGTCNCGTCCGAGGTATGACACTTCTGTACCCATTTCTTCAAACAGAGTAAATGCAGCCTCGGTAGTTTCACCTAGATTCATTTCTCCTTCGTTCAGGTGACTGAATACCATCTCTTGGTCAAGATAATCAACACATCCNGGATAATATCCAACATTTGAGTCGATAGGATAGTCTTCGACAGANACAAAGTCAGAGTCACTGTCNTCTTCTGCTTCAGCTGCGAGAACNGCCTGCAGNACCGTGTGTGGTATTTCNGCAGCAGGCCCACCTACNATTAGAGATCTTCTGATATCAACATATGAATCGTAATCGACTAATTGTGGACATGCATTGGTACAAGCAGTACAGGTCAAACAAGAGTACAATGGAACACCATCATCCTCGTTNTTCCAAGAGTTGTAAATGATGTTTAACTTATCACCAGCATTGAACANTCTAACGGGGCATGCATCATCACACAGGTCACATCCGTAACACTTGTTCATCTCGAACTCGTATCCTCTTGCCATGTTTCTTAGCACAACGAATACTATCGCTCCAGCAGTAATACAAGGGACGAACATTGCATATGTAAGCTTAGCATCGAGAGCTTTTGGATTTGCGTGATAGGTTGGGTTTACTACCTGGCTCCATGGTTCTAGAGTGGAATCAACAGAACCAATGACAACAGTTTTTCCTGCTAGACCATTTCCTGCTTTTTCATCGTATAGNAGAAGAGGTTGGAATGCCTTGACTGTAAACATAGTTTCCACAGTAACACTATCGTTTGTGGCAAGTGCGCCAGTAGATTGAACTCTGAACTCNTAATCGTATGTACCATCNGTCAATTCGANTCCNGTCTCTCCTGAATTGCAGTCTGTATCGATAACAGTCTTACCAGTGTCNTGNTCCTTGATTACCAGACTTGACTGNATNAGAGCNGATGTAGATATTCCACCGTCGATAATGACTTCNCTAGCCCTNGTTTCACANGTTGCATCTACTGGGACAGTCTTGAANTTATTATCATCTGGCCAATATAGGCTGTTTATNTCGAATGANCCNGTTCTCCAAATTGTTTCTTCACCAGCATAACTATCNGTTTCCGCCTTTCCATTGACACCANCATCTAGATTTTGATGACCGTTGTTATCTGCGAAATCAATCATGTAATATCTCGTTGGTTGGTATATGTTCCAATCCATCCATGCAGANGCAGGAACAATATCGCCATCGAAGCCTTGTAGATCCATGAACTCTGTACGTTCATGAACTTGAACATCNGTAGGTTGTGATCGCATTTCCTCTAGTTCATCNTAATCAGATATTGTTAGAAGACCCCTAGCATCCCAGAATCCATTGTCATAAACCGGATATGATACTACACTTGCTGCAGTAGCGACTATGAAAGCACCCACGACTAGCTTTTTTCCATGTGCAGGGGTAAATCTTGCCCCCCAAGCGTTATTGAACATCCATTTGGCAATGAAATAAATCATTATCCAGAGAAGTATTCCTGTCATTATCCAGGGAATCATGTTGAANAAATCAGCAATCCACGGGTCTCTTGTACCGCACAATAGNTCACCGTGACTNTCTAATTTACAGTAATCACTTCTGTTTTTCCCGTACAATTCTAGGAAGATGTTGATTGAGAACACAGAAATGAACCAAATGTGNGCAAGGTAGACAGCTCCTGCACTGGCGAACCATGGGTCCTCAACTGGNCTCTTTTCTCTGCCCCCAAGGAACGGAGGTAGAGCGAGAATTCCGATTGGGATTCCTGTTAGGAATGCTCCCCACCATGCNGCGTTCCATGGGAAGGAAGGTTGTCCAAAGAAATCACCAACTGGGCCTAGNGGTACATCGAACTGTGGTAGGTATTCTCCCCATCTAAGGTACCCATAGGAAAACAGAACATACCAGTCAGGGAACACGAAACCAGCCTGAGCAAATGGATCTGCTGCGCTGTGTAATGGTGGAGGAATTAGCCATGCATAGAATAGCAGTACACATGCCATGAAAGCAAAAATTAGCGTGTCACGGAGCACTTCGTGTGGCCAGAAACCGTGACCTGAGCGAGTTCGCTTACGCTTTTCCTCTGCAGANTCGAGTCTCTCCTTTTCATCCATGTAGGATGAGGCAACAGCGCCTAGATTCTCAATTATACCCATACTTCAAACCTCCAAATATCAATGCGGCTCCGCAATTCCTTGTACCCATACAATAAACAAATGTATGATGATCAGTGTTGTTACAATAACTGGTAGAATAAATACGTGGATGAAATACATCCTTGTGACAGTTCTGTGTGATAACGATGATCCGGAAAACAACAGTGTAGCAATGTACTTTCCAATAAGTGGTGTTGCGTTGGCTAGGTTAATGCCGATGACTGCTGCACCATATGCCAGTGTATCCCACGGAAGTAAATATCCTGAATATCCAAATACAATTGTTAGAGCCATTAGCGCAACTCCAATCAACCAGTTAAGTTCTCTTGGGTTTCTGTAAGCACCTGTGAAGTAAACTCTGCACATATGCAAGAATACAGAGGCTACCATGAAGTGAGTACCCCAGTGGTGAACAGCTCTGATGATATAGCCGAACGGCAGCTGTGTCATGATAAATTGCATACTTGCATACGCAGGAGATGGATCACCTTCACCACCAGGAACGTAATAGATTCCTAACACAGTTCCTGTTATTACCAATATGATAAAAGAAAGGAAGGAGATGCCTCCTAAACAGTACAGAGGATACCAATACCAAATAATTCTCAGTTTGTATTTCTCTGCATGAGTTAGAGGCATTTGCCTGTGCATGTTGTAATATGCTCCTTTACTCATATTCCAATAGTCTTGGATTCTGAATCTGGTGTCAAGGAATGAAAATACCCAGAGGAATGTACGTTCCGCAAAACCCATTTTTCCTCTAGTTTCGACAGCGCGAAGAATTTCTCTTCTTGGAATGTCTTCATTCTCTTTGCGCAATGTGAACGCAATTAATACGATAATGAAAGCGATGAAGAACCAAAGTACCCAAAATATTGTGCTCATTTTCTCACCTCAGTCGCAATAGGTCAACCAGCCCGTGTAATCTGTCGAAGCTTCTATTGTATCGCCATTCATGATAATTGGAATAATTGGAAGTCCTACCGGTGCTGGTCCACCGGCTTTTCTGATTCCAAGGTATTCGAAAGATGCTCCTGTTGATCGGTTAGCATTTCTGTTGACTTCGATTGCAGTAGGGTCGAATCGACTTGAGTGACAGATACAGAACATCTTGCTTCCTCCATCGTCACCACCTCCTGGTGTCCAGTTGTCATCTGTGAAAGAGTTTGAAACTAATTGCCAACCTGGTATACAACACAAGTGAGGGCAACGAGCGAATGTCATTACCAGGTTGTTACTTGGATCGAAAACCTCTGGATTTCCTAGCAGATATTCAGTAGCATGGCCGACATAATTGCCACCTATGTCGTATCCAGCCATCTCTTGGAATCTTGGAGAGTTGTCTGCTACGGGCGTTCCTGAGTTTTCAGCATGTGGGACATAGTTTACAATTACAGGTAGACCGTTCCAGACACCTTGAGCTCCAGTCATCCCAACATTTGATCCAGCAGCTTCAGCAACGAAGTCTGATTTCATCATTGGTTGTAGATGCTTTGGGCCATACCATGCTTCTTCTTCACGGCCTTTAGCCCAATACAGGACAGCAGAGTCACCGCCTCCTCCCCCGCTTGGAGGAAGTAGAATTGCTGCAAAACCCAGTGCGCCCAAAGTGGCAGCAAGGACACCACTTGCAGCATTAAATCCGTAGCGCATGAATTGTCTGCGGTTGACTGACAAGTCTCCATCTAACGCTGATGGGTCAGATCCATCGGATACAGGCGCTGGTCTTAGTCTCATATTGTCCATAGAATCACCACTTGTATTCTCTCCAGTCTTTCTGGTGCTCGGGTATGTACTTATTTTGGCTGTGCTTAACGATAATAGTATCAGGCAAAACCCACTTTAGGTATACAATACCCATCATGATAAGAGTAGTAATCCCCATAGCAAGGTGATAGGATAATTGTTGCTGGTCCCATGTAGAGCCATTTAGTAGCCCGTAGAGCATTGTGCCAAACCAGTACAATGCCCAGAAGATTCCCCATCCGAAGAAGAAGGTTGTGAGTGCGGATTTACCAGATGGAGCTAGCGAGGCTGAAATTACAGTTCCAGGCTCTGCTGGGTTGAATACTCCGTGATTAATGGCTGCATCCATTTGCTCTTCGGTTAAGGTAGCCTCTTCTAAAGCAACTCTTGCATCCTTTACGCTTACTTTGCCGGATGCTACTTGCTTCAGTAGTTTTGTGATTGTATCCTCTGCCATCACTGATCACCTCTTCGGTTAATCTTGTACCTCAGTCTGAGTAAGTTGCTTCTACCTTTGTATGATGTAGAGAATCCATACCTTAGTAGTAATCCACAGAATATGATCACTGCTACTACAGCGCCAAAACCAAGCAATCCCAACCAGTGCGCTCTGAATCCAGCACCTAGGGTTGAAATGTCTATTTCGCCAGCTTTGCTTTCTGGAGCCTCAGGCGTTCCACTACCTGCTATTAGCGTCCGAGTTCCACGGTTATCATCCTCTGCGACTTCAATTAGATTGAAGAATAACTGATTCCAATAGTCTCCAGCAGGGCCATCTGCTCCGTTTACAGCGTTACCGCTAATCCAAAAATCAACTGTTCCGGTACCTGCTTCAGGTGCAGTCCAAATCAATTCGAAAATTCTGGTAGAGGAGGAAACGTGAGTTCTTGTTTTCGAATCTCCTTCCCATGGTTGGCCATCACCCGATAGTTCTCCTGAGTTTACTCTAGCAGAGAATCCTCCCATGTCAGTGTCAGGACCTCCGATAACTTCCAAGCGCATTGGATATTCTGCTCCTGGCGTCCATGTGTAAGGGACATCTACGAGAATCACCATGACGGAATTGCTGGGCTCGTTACCGTGGCAAAGGCATCCCTCTTTCGCAACATCATCTATCGTTTCTCCAGCATTTGATGCCTCTCCGCCAATTCCGTTTGGATAGGCATTAGTTAGACCCGGAATCATCATCAAAGAGACAAGGATTAGAGGTAGGAAACTTCGGCTAAAAACCCTAGTTGTGCGCATTGCCAACCCCAACTGATAATCCCGACTCGTATTTCGCCTATAATCGTTCCTTGTCTTGTCTTCGAGGTAGGGCTTTGAGTGTTACATTTTCACCCCTATTTTTACCCAATCAAATCACACAAAATCCTATCACTCTAGTCGCCTTGGATATGCCATGTCAGAACACCCATTTGAGAATACTTATGAGTTGTCAAATGAGCAATTAATTCTTCTTGAGGAAGCTGAGGAAGAGATGTTGCGGAATAATCTTGGGAAGGCAGAGGAAATTTTGCTCAAGATGATCGAGGATGATGACGAATGCATTCCAGCATTGAACAATCTTGCACACCTTTATGGAAGACACTTTTCTGATTTTGAAAAAGCCGTAGAGATTTATGACAAGGTGCTAAATCTCGAGCCAGATAATGCTTGGGCTCGGGACGCTCGTAGAAGATACCAAAGATACGTTGGCAGAGATTGAATAACCTCCTTGCATTAGGACTATCATGGATGGAGCACAAATCCTAATCGCCGGTATTGGTGGTTTAGGGTGTGCTTGGGCGGAAAGGGCCCATTCATCTACCGGACATGGCATCGATTTGGTTCTGATCGATGCCGATGACTCAAGTCTGCAATCTAAAGAAGCACACATAATCAGGTTAGGTAAGGATCTTGATTCTTCAGGTTGTGCTGCGCTGCCCCCTCTTGGCGAACAAAGAATGAGACAAGCATCTAGCGTATCTAGAACACTTCTGGATGGTGTTGAGATGGTCATACTTCTAACTGGTTTGGGTGGAGGTACAGGGACAGGTGCTGCTCCAGAATTCGCTCGGCAAGCAAAATTAACAGGGGCAGTCGTTATCTCGATTGCTGCAATTCCATTTGAGGCTCAAGAAACACGAACAAAAGTAAGTAGAGAAGGTCTAACAAGGCTAGAATCGAATTCAGACGTTTGTGTGAGACTAGATTTGGATAGACTCGCTTGGCAGGCAAGAGAGAGGGGAACAGATTGGCGGATTGGTGCTTCATGGGTCGAAGAATTTGTTGATGGGTTAGTTCGAACTCTGATGAGATTGGGATTAATCAATCTTGATATGATGGATTTGAAAACCATTGTCGGACATTCAGGAGGTTCGACCCTTCTAGTTGGTCAGGGTGACCCCGATAACGCTGAGGAATTGCTTAACGATGCCATGAATGCTCCGCTGGCAAATCTGTCTTTTGACGGTGCTAAAGCATGTTTGCTCCAGATAGAAGGCGGGCCTGGAATGACTGTTGGCCAAGTTGGAAAAATCGCTGATGCCTTTACTGCTCGTTTCGACGATGATGCTCAGGTTATACTTGGAGCAAGGGTTAGCGATGATTTGGGGGGAAGAATCAGAGTTGTTGCAGTGGTCTCTGGTTTGGATGAGAGTTCAAATCTAAGTTTAGTCTGAACCTTCTTCCCATTCGGTCCCCTTNGCTAAATCTATTCCNTCATCCCAGTCAATTTCGTTGTCTTCTTGCCATTCTTNGTCTTCAGAAGCNTTTTCACCATCTTTGNGCTCAACATCATTAGTAATATTTTNATCCATTTNGATATTGACAGATTTTGCNGNAGCAAATAGATCAGATGTTATTCTGCTNGTTCGCAANGTTGGTCTTAGGAGTAACACCATTGCACAAATAGAGAGTATGTGACCAAAGATCATTACCTCTTTGAGGTTATCAAACGTCCCAGTAAGCATTGCTACTGACCCAGCATAGGCGTAACCAAACGAAATTCCAAGTGGTAAGGATGCATCTTCTGATATCAGCCTCTTTCCATCTCTAACAGTATAGGTAGTTAGCGACCACACCGCAAAGATTACTGTCAGAGCCATTAGTAATCCCTCTTCAATTATTGTGGACCATTCAGATGGCTCCATCCAAGTTCTCCTATATACACTAAAAGCATGCCATGTAATGAAAAGTTGAGCCACTATCATCCACTTAAACGAAAATCCAGCCATTCCCTTTTCACCACCTGCAGCCTCTCTTTCATCACGAGTTAACCATAATGTAACTGATTGTAGTAGTATACTTACTACGATGAATGCAATACCTCCAAGAATTGCATCTTGAAGAGACAATTTCTCTGATTGCGTTACAGTTTGACCAAGCCAAATAATTAGGATTGCAAATGATTGGACAATAATTACCTGTGATGCGGTGGATATTTTCTCTTGGTAGGTATGCAATTTGGCGTCACCTAGGCCATTTGCAAGCCACTCAACCATACCTGTTCTGAAAGATGCTGCTTGAGCAATGGACCATACAATAAACAAAGAAGCTAGAACAGGTGAAATCCAGATATTGTCATTACCTCCTGAAATTGACCAAAATAACCCAACTAAAACACTCGCAATCAGAATAGGAACAACTGTAATACGTATGCTGAATAGGAACCGAACAAGCCATTTTGAATCATTTTTTTCTTCTGGCAATTTAGTAAGATTCTTTACAATTTCAACATTTGATAAAGCAGCAACGATTAGGTAAGAAAACGCTAGAGAAATGAATGAGATTGCCACAAAGACTTCTTGCGATCTTACTAAGAATAGTAATATCGTTGAGAGAATAGCGATCATTGCTATGTGTGGCAACGTTCTAGGAGAGAGCATATTTTTGATTAACTGGAACATGCCTATTTGTTGAAATTTGGCATTTACATTCTCAGACAAATTCTTCCCTCAATATGGCCAGAGGTGGCATTATGTTAATACAAGTACCCTAATAGAGACTGACATGGCCAAAAAATTGACCAAAGCTCTGAGAGGCAAAAGGAGATGGATTGGTTGTTTTTGCGATGGTTTTGACTCTAGAAAAGATGTAAACAATTATCTTTGTGATTTGCCTGTAAAATTGTATGACTTTGAAGGCGACAAATGCATTCTTCTGGTAAAGTTAGAAGATTATGAACATGTAAGACAAAAACTCAGCACGGGAAGGGTGACTACCCATACATCTAGCGGTAAAATAAAGTTGGTCAGAGAGCGCATGGGATTTGCTAGAATGCCAAGAAAGCGTTGAAGTGCCTAAACTTATCCCGACAATCCATGGGAGCGGGAGGAGAGGCACCGCCTGTGAAAAGCGAAGATGTCATGATACTGATTGGCTCATCGATTTTACTCATTACCATTATTCTTCAGGCTTGGTCAGTTCCCACTACAGTTAATGAGGGCGAAGATAACCAATACGAATTAAAGTATGACCTCTCGGAAGGCAATGAGTTTAGTGTAGAAGTGTTGGAAGGCAATGTCCAAATTACTGTAGTTCAGCCTGACGGAAACATCAGCTACTCGCCAGATGTGACTGAAAAATGGTCTTGGACTGCAGAGTCAAATGGAGTCCACAGTTTCATTTTGTTAGGACTTGAAGACTCAAAGGTAAATTATGATGTAAGTAGGGGGATAATTTTCGATTATCTGCTCTATCCAATTGGCATTGGAATCTTGGCGTTTGGCCTTGTCAAGAAATTTGGCGGTAAGGAAAACGAACCGATCGAAGCAGTTCTAGAAGACTAAACCCAACCTATTTCTTCTCCATCATCGATTATTGTATCACTCAATACTAATTCGCCTGAAGAGTTCAACTCAAACGCTTCAAAGATCTGATCGTTGTAAAATGGCTTGCCAAATTTTGCAATTAGAGAGTGAACACTGTTTAGAATAGTATGTTTGTTAATAGGAGGAAGATCGGGTTTTTCTTCCAACAAAGAAGCAATTTCTTTTGTCAATTTGGCATCGAAATCCTCAAACGAATAATGTTTGAGCTCATCCACACATGCAAATTCTCGTGGCACATTACCTTCTCTTGCCAAATTAACACCTATTCCAAGCACTACTCTACTGAAATTGTTGATAGTATATCCTTCAACGAGAACTCCTGCTAATTTTCTTCTACCAATGTAAATGTCATTTGGCCATTTAATGCTTAACTTGTTTGAGTCGATTGCATTAACGACAGCTAGGCCTCCAACTAATTGTATTATTCCTGGGGAAAAATCGTTTCCTTCATAAACAATCCAAGACCCTGCATATGAACTATCTATAGAAATCCATTCCCTATTCCTGCGACCTTTCCCGTGCGTTTGATGTTTCGCAGAAATATGCGACCCAACTCCTGATTTTTCCTTAATCTGCACATTTGTCGAATCGGTTATTTCCAGAGATATGTTTTCACAATTTTCATATGGCTTCCAGTAACAGTAAATCGCCAAAGTTTCACCATCAGGAAATGCCAACTCATCCCACTCTCTTTCACTAAGATTTGTTGTATTTTTTACTCCGTTTTTTCTTGAGAGAAGAAGTACCCTGCCATTACTTGCAAGTAGTTCATTACTAACAATACTATTCAATGCTCTGGTCCCTAAACCAAGTATGTCTGAGTCAATCAACGCAGCTTCTTCCATAGGCCCAAGTACCTCATCAAAATTTTGATTTTCGATGTATGGTAGATTCCAGACAATAAGATCAAATTTTTGTTTCCTGAACGGAAAAGATTCTGGTCCAATTCCACCTTCCTTCACAACAATCTCATACCCGTTTTTACTAGCATTGCCAGAAGTAGCAACTACGGCATACGGGTTAACATCACAAGCATAGGCTTTCCATCCAAGAGATGCAGCAAATATGGACAATGCACCAGAACCAGATCCAATTTCCAGAAAATTTCTTTTATTTCCAGGTCCCAATGATGAAATTCTCTTTGCAATTAATTCAGTATCTTCTCTAGGTGGGTAGACCGTTGGCGGGATAATGAGTTCAATATCTTGATTTGTGGGTGTTGTCCATGTAACTAATTTTGACCGTAGATTCAACCTTTCGATTTCTTTTTCAGCATCAGAACTATCGAATAATTCGTCACCACCCAAGAAACCACATCAAACCCTCCGAAGCATTTAATGCTAATAGCGATTGAGGGTAATCTGAATCCTCTAACTCTTGATAGAGGTTCTGTCTTGCTTTTTCAGTGGTTTTTAGGACGGAGAAGGATTTAAAAACCCCATACAGGTCGGCCAAGAAGCCCAAGA
>NZLM01000053.1 GCA_002694245.1 Methanobacteriota archaeon | reverse complement strand
TCCACAGCCACATTATCTCCATATTTCTCATGCATAATCTTCTTAATTGCAGCTGTTTGAGCTTTGGTTATTGTCATCAATGGACTTTCTGACTCAGCTTCATTCCAAATTGACTTATAGGCGGCACCGGACCTAAAAGGTCTTGACGTCAAGATAAGCAATTGTAGCAAGGGCTGCCAAAGAAAGGGAGAATAATCAATTACCCTTCGATCCGATAAAAATTCATTCAAGTATCTCCTCATTGACCAATAATCGTAGTTATCGGGCGTACCTAAATTGGCGACTAAGATCCCAATTTTCTGCTTTGGAATTTTTGGATGGTCTTCTGCTGCATACTGTGGCGTCTCGAGTGGCGTTGAAGTATCAAACATTTCTTTCCTTCAGAGCTAATAATCAACCTTTTCAATTAAGTGAAATAAAACATTTATCACCATGGTCAATCCGGCAAGCTGGTTTCTTTTGACCGCAGGGCATCAGCCAATCGCATTTTTGCACTTCCTGGCATGAGAGCCTTTTGTTGTCCAGGATCCGGTGCCCAACCTGTGAGATAAATATGTTCATAAGTTGCACTCACCATCTCGTCTGGCCTAGAGAATTTTCTTTGATATAGCTCCGAAGCTAATTGAAAAATACCACGTTTTGTGAAATTCTTTGTCCTATTTATAAGCACGTTTGTTTCAGCCATTGCACGTAAGTCGTGCAGCAAAGCATAAAAACCTTTGTAACGACATTCTGTGATATAAGCATCTGCTACCGGCAAAGCAAACCCAGCTCTTTGAATAAGCGAACCGAGATCACGAATTTCAGCCAAAGGCATAAACCTTGGATGAATTCCGCCTGATAATGTTGTTTCTGCCTCTATAAGCACATCACGCAGCTCATTTAACGTCGATCCACCTAAACATACAGCGATCATCAAACCGTCTCCTTTAAGGGCAAGCCTTAGTTGGATCAGCTGGCCAACAGGATCATTCGCCCAATGTAGTGCCATACCATGTATTATAAGATCATATTTGCTACGTTTTAAGTTTAGGTTTTCGTTATCTGCGATAATGGCAGCCGATGGAAATGCTTTGTGCCAAGGCGTTGGTAGACCCGTGACAATAGCAATTGACTGAAAGTTTCTATTTATACTACTAAGTCTATCTTTAACCTCTGATATGGCAAGTTCTTGAAGAAAATATCGACCACTACCAATCACCCTATTTCGGTTCATCTGCAATGCTGTTCGATCAACTAACATCTTAGGGTTATTCATAAAAATTATTTTCCAATGTGAGAATAAAATTCTGAAATTGATAAATTTATCAACAGCATTTAGTACTAAATAATCCGCTACCAAATAACAAGATCTTAATATTAAGGCAAATAGGCCTGAAACTTTGTAAATTGAACAAAATTACAATATATAACCTAAACATACGGATTTTTCATGCCGCAAAAAGAATATTATAAGAGAGAGGAATTTGCTAAGACGAGATCGATATTTCATCTGATCTCGAAGTTAGGGGAGAAATGATCAGGAAATCAAATAGGATGCTAATACTACCGCAAATATTTTTGAGTAATAAACATGTCAGCGGTTTATCTGAATTGCATATACTCCACCAATCTAGCAAACTTGAAAAATCATTGAAAGACTAACCAATGTGGAAAGGCGCGCTTTTTCAACTATCGTCTACTGACGAGCCGAAAGAAAATATAGAAATCATTAATAAAATGATTAATTCAGCTGCAGCCAAAAATATAGATTTTATTGCGTTACCAGAGACTGCAAACTGCATTTCGAACTGTAAAACACATCAAGAAAAAGTACTACAAGTAGAGGAAGAAGACATTACCCTGGCAAGTTTAATCAAAGCTGCCAAAAATAAGTCTCTCAATATATTAGTTGGCTCTCTAGCTCTCAAACATAATAAAAGCAGAAATAAATTGATAAATCGGTCGTTCTTTATAGACTCCTCAGGTCAAATTCTAGCAAAATACGATAAACTTCACATGTTTGACGCTAACGTATCAGAATCAGAAATATATAGTGAAAGCTCAAGATTTGCCGCAGGGACGAAAGCGAAAGTCGTTTCAACTGCCATTGGAAAATTCGGTTTAACCATATGCTACGATATCAGATTTCCCCATCTTTACAGAGATCTTTCTAAACGGGGCGCACAGATATTAACAGTACCTTCTGCATTTACGGTACCGACAGGTAAGGCTCATTGGGAAATACTTTTGCGCGCACGTGCTATAGAAAACGGTGCTTTTGTAATTGCTCCAGCGCAAACTGGAACACATAAATTTTCCAGTGGCGGTGACAGAAAAACATATGGTCACTCAATGGCAGTAGACCCATGGGGAACTGTTCTGGTAAATGCGAGTAGTAATGTAAATAGTTTATCATACTTTTCATGTGATCTATCTAAAGTGGAAACAGTTCGCTCTAAATTGCCGTCATTGACGCATGATTGTAAGTATAGCTATGAGTAGTTATGGATAACNAAAACTCATTGGCAGTATCACTTTTTGGAGAAATCCTTGCTCTTGATCAGCTATTGCGTAATCGTTTAGCTAAGGTCCTACCTAAAGGAATGGAACTATCTCATTTTTCAGTATTAAATCAATTGAGTCATTCAAAGATTGAACGAACACCGGCTCAAATTGCGAAAAGTTTCCGTGTTACAAAAGGGGCAATTACAAATACTATAAATAAATTGGAGTTGTCGGGATATATACATGTAAGGCCCGATTGGGACGACGCAAGACGGAAAATGGTCAGCATTAGCCCAGCTGGTATAGTAGCAAGAAACAATGCATTGCAAGCCGTTACACCAATCATAAACGAACTAATAAGCGAAATGGGCGAGGAACGCTTGAAGACAATTGTTCCAATCTTAAGAGAACTGAGACAAAAATTTGAGTAACTTCAAACTTGATTCGGAATGAGCTATACCTAGTTTCAATTTAGCTTAACTATATCCGGTTATTAAAAAATTGATTTTATTGTAGCACTTGATACGGATCATGTTTGTTGATAGTTAGCCTCAAAAATAAGGTGTGTATTTTATGTATCGCGTTTGGAATTTTTTAACTAACTACTCGCTGCTTCTGATAATTGGAGCAATTATAGCGCTTTTTTGGGCTAACACCAATCCGATGAGTTATCACCATTTTGTGGATTATGTGATTTGGGATTACTCCCCGATCGGACACTACCACGATGGCCATAGAACGCTGACTTTACATTACTTAGTGAATGATATTCTTATGGCTCTATTTTTTGCGATTGCGGCTAAAGAAGTTTGGGAAGCTATTATTCTTGAAAACGGAAGTCTGAGGGGCAAAAAAGCAGCTACGCCATTATTTGCGACCGCAGGAGGAATGTTTGGACCAATAGCTGTCTACCTTGGTATGGCTATGATGCTTGGCTCTGACACCTACAATGCTGTTGCAAATGGATGGGCGATCCCGACAGCTACCGACATAGCTTTTTGTTATCTTGTGGGTAGATTAGTGTTTGGCGCTGGCCATCCCGCGGTAAGCTTTTTATTACTTCTGGCCATTGCAGACGATGCAGCCGGGTTGATCATTTTAGCTATTTTCTATCCCTCTGGCGAACTGGCTCCAGAATGGCTTTTGTTGTCTGCTGGTGCTGCTCTTTTGGCTTATTTAGTATTCAATTGGCTTCCTGGAAAACTCGACGCCAACGACCCATCCAAAGCAAAAGCAACCTGGGTTCGAAAGAATTTGTCTTTTTGGCCTTATGCTATTGCTGGTTGCATAAGTTGGTATGGTTTTATGCGTTCAGGTTTACATCCAGCATTAGGGCTACTCCCCATTGTACCAGCAATACCTCATGCAGAGCGAGCGTTTGGCTTTTTTGACCAAGCCGAAGAGCACGTTCATGACCTTCTGAATACTATGGAACACGCACTTAAACATCCAGTTGAGGTGGTGCTTTTCTTCTTTGGTTTACTGAATGCCGGCGTAGAGTTCTCTTCAATTGGAGATGCAACTTGGCTGGTTCTAGCTGGGCTGATAATTGGGAAACCGATTGGTATATTTTTATTTGGATGGCTCGCCGCAGTACCGCTAAAACTGGGTATGCCTGAAGGCTTAAGGTTAATTGATCTTATAGTCATTGGATTTGTTTCAGCAATCGGTTTTACAGTTTCATTATTTGTGGCAACTGTCGCTTTCGAAGCGGGACCTGTGCAAGACGCCGCAAAGATGGGAGCATTGTTTAGTTTCGCAGCCGCAATTTTATCCATAATTGCTGGTAAAGTAACAAAGGTCGAAAAGAAAGAGTTAGAAGTCTGAACCATGAATAACGTTCTGGTATTATGCTTTGCTCAAGTTAGTATTGCCTTGTAAAATTCTATCGTTAATGCTTTAGAATCGAACAGTTAGTTATCAGTATTATGACACGTCCTTGTTTATTGATTTTCGGTCTCGGTTACACGGCAAACGCATTAGTAGATCATTTAATAGATGAGAATTGGGAGGTTTGGGGTACAACCAGAAATGCTCCAACAGTCGATTTGCTCGCAAAAAAAAGTATTAACGCTCTATTATGGTCAGATGAATTAGAAATCAAATCTGTTATCAACCGTTCAGACTATATTTTACACTCAATAGCTCCAACGGAAGCTGGAGATCCTGTTTATGAAAAATTTGCAGAGCAAATTATTTCAAGGTCCAAACAACTTTCATGGTTTGGATACCTATCTACAACCAGCGTTTATGGTAATCACGACGGGAATTGGGTCGATGAAAAAACTCCAGTCAATCCATCAAACAGCAGAGGACGTCTGAGGTTAGAAGCCGAAAACAGATGGGCTAGCATAAAAAATTTACCTTTACATATATTCCGCTTAGCCGGCATTTATGGTGTGAACCGAAATCCATTAGATAAAATTAGGTCAGGCAAAGCACAATTAATTAGTAAACCAGGACAATTTTTTAGTCGAATCCATGTTGAAGACATTGCTAGGGTTTTGAAAGCCTCAATAGATATGCCAAACTACGGCTCAGTATATAATGTATGTGATGATATGCCTGCGGCACAAGATGAAGTCTTGGACTATGCAGCAAAACTAATTAACTATCCTGATCTTCCAAGAGTTGTTTTTGAAGAGGCAAAAATGACCCCGATGGCGAGAAGTTTTTATTCAGACAACAAACGCGTAAAGAATGATCTTATTAAAAGAGAATTTAAACTCACTCTAAAATATCCAGACTTTAAGTCTGGCCTGAGTGCGTTAGCTGGAAAACTATATTAGAGTTAATTTATGGCTCTTATGCTAGTTTTGTATTAATCTTAGAAATACCTAAGGTTGCCAATACTTTATTTACAATATGGTCAGAATTCATTCCGGCTACGTTATACATGTCCGACTGGCTCGCTTGTTCTATAAAAACATCTGGAAGAAACATTGATCGAAACTTGAGCCCACGATCTAAAAAACCTTTTTCTGATATATGTTGCGCAACATGAGATCCAAAGCCTCCAACCGCGCCTTCTTCAACGGTAATTAAAACTTCATGTTCAGAACATAAAAGTCGTATTAAATCATGATCAAGTGGTTTAGCAAATCTAGCATCTGCAACTGTTATATCGAAACCCATTGGTTTTAAAATTTCAGAAGCTTTTAGGACCTCTTTTAAACGGGTACCAAAACTTAATATGGCGACTTTGTTACCATTATTAATTATTCGGCCATGACCAATTTCTAATACATTTCCAGCGTTTGGCAGCTCTAATCCTACGCCCTCTCCTCTGGGGTAACGAAATGCGATCGGGCCTTCACTGTATTCCACAGCTGTTTGCACCATATGGATTAGCTCTGCTTCATCAGAAGGCGCCATAACAACAAAGCCAGGTAGATTCGCGAGAAAGGAAATATCAAAACTCCCTGCATGAGTGGCTCCATCTGCACCAACCAGACCTGCCCGATCAATAGCAAACCTAACTGGTAGTCTCTGTATTGCCACATCATGGACAACCTGATCATAGCCTCTTTGAAG
>NZLM01000052.1 GCA_002694245.1 Methanobacteriota archaeon | reverse complement strand
TTTTTCAATATTAACATCTCTTCATACGACAGAAGTTTTTATGTTGGTAACCTCTTAAGGTACGGAATGAGGGATGGAGACGACTCATTTGTACTTGTAGATGGCGCTAAGAATTATAATACTGACGTTGTAGATATGATAGGTAAAAGGGGCGAAAACGGATCAGGGAAAGCTTGGGATTATTACAGAGGTTGGATGAAAAGGAAGGCAAATAATCTACCAAGTAAGACATTTAATGAGTCTGAGTGGCAGTACTGTAAGGAGTGTTTCATGAGGGATGACGGCTTACCTTCAACACTAAACGCTACAGCAAAAACACCTTATACTGCACATGAATATGGATCATCAGTGCCTTCATTTGATGAATCTAAGGGTGATACATTAGTTATTAGTAATATTAGTCAGTCTTTTAGCGGGTACCAGTTCAGGGCAGTTGCTAGCACACCTGGCTTTGTCTGCGGCGAGAACGATACAACTTGTGCCGTAACTGTAACTGTTGTGGCTGACAACGACAGAGACGGAATTCCTGACGATACGGATGTCGATGATGACAACGACGGAATCTTAGACTCTGTAGAGGGAGAAGATACTGACACTGACGGAGACGGTATAGTTGATAAATTTGATCTAGATTCAGACGGCGACGGTTGTTTTGATGTAGACGAAGCTGGATTTACTGACGGTGATGGTGACGGACTTCTTGGTTCTGGCACACCTGAGGTCACAGAAACTGGTGGAGTAAAAGGTCATACCTACACCACTCCGCAAGATGCTGACGGTAACGGTACTGCCGACTACCTAGAGAAGGGGTCATCAGTTACCATTGTCAACTACAACAACTACTTCCTTTCTGAAGGGAATGATACGGCAATGTTCTACGTGAAATACAATGTTAACGGTACCTCTAAGCTACATTGGCAGGTATCGAAAGATAATGGTACTAGCTGGTCTGATATTGACGCTAGTGACAACGGGACGGCATCGACTGGAGATACTGACGTCTGTGTAAGTTCAGATTGGGGTTCTTCTCCATGGAATTGGACATCAGGTGTACTCCACGACACCATATCTAATGTCTCTCTAGGAAATAACGTGATAATAAAAGTTGAAGAAAACACAGATGTAGAGTGGGATGCAGGATATCCTAAGATTGAGAACTCTGCTTTTGGAGGTATAAAAACACTTGGCCTGAGCCTCGATCCTAAGTCTGGATCAGGGGAGTCTGCAGTTACCACTACTGTAACTTTCACGAATGCAGTTAATAATTTGAGGATGTTTATAACAGATATTGACTCTAAAACAAGTGGATGGAAAGATAAGGTTGTCATAACCTCTGACGCAGGAAATCCTACCATAGAGTCCGTAAATACAGTCCCAACGTTTACAGTAAGTGGAAATTCAATCACTTCAAAAGATAATTCTGAGTCAACCGCAGACAACAGAGGAACCGCCAAGTTGACTTTCCCTGATGGTGCTAAGAAGGTAACCATAACCTATTCAGATGTATCTGGTCAAGATGACCCTGACTCTAGAGGTATAGGAATATCCTTCGAAAACGTGTGTATCAACACTGGATCTTCTAACTACGAGGGTGTTTTCAACGACACGCTTAATATTTATGATATAAGGCAGGGTATGGACGAGTGGAGATATAGACTTAGAATAACCAACCCTGGTTACGTGTGCCATGACACCACGTTCTCTCCACCTGCAAGGCTAGACGTTGAGTCTGACTGGGATAATGACGGAGTCCTAAACTATATCGACCTCGATGACGATAACGACGGTATCCTTGACACTGATGAGGGTGATGGGGATTTAGATGGTGACGGAATAAGTAACAAATTAGATCTCGACTCAGACGGTGACGGATGTTTCGATGTGAAAGAGGCTGGATTCACTGATAACATCCTGGACGAAACTGGAGACGGTATCTTAGGTGATAACAAACCTTACACAGTAGATTCTTTGGGTAGGATAACTTCTGGTCTACTAGGGGATGGGTATTCAACTCCTAACGACTTAGATGATAACGGTGTAAAAGACTTCCTGCAATTTGGACAAAATGTATTGAGCGCTGCACTTAGTAGCTCAAGTCTCACTATGTTAGCTTCTGGTACGGGTTCATTCACCATAACAGCGAGTATACCAACTGGTGACTTAATTCTATACCAGTGGCAGGAGAGTAGAGACAACGGAAGCTCTTGGTTCGATGTCCCTGAATCTGATCCTTACTCAGGTACGAAAACAAATCAAATCCTATTTACTAAGCCAGATCCTTCACTCTCTGGATATAAGTACAGAGTCTTATTAACTATTCCATCTTACGTCTGTGGCGTGGTTCCACTAAATTATGAAGGTAATTTAATCGTATACCCAGATAATGACGAAGACGGTGTAAGAGACGCTTTCGATCAGGACGACGACAACGACGGTATCCTTGACACTTATGAGGGTACTGGCAACCAAGATAATGACCAGGATGGTATCCCTAACAGATTTGACCTTGACTCTGACGGAGACGGTTGTCTAGACGTTATTGAGGCTGGATTCCTCGACGCTAACGGAGACGGTATAATCGGACCAGACAACGTTGATTCAGTATTTATTGACTCTCTAAACTCTCTTGGTTCTCAGGCAGTTTCCTCAAGCGGTAGGGTTAACGGATTTGGTGGATACAGTGTCCCTAAAGACCTTGACGGCAATGGAATCTATGACTTCCTTGAGGAAGGAGGCGATATAACAGCTGTAGAGTGTCCAGACTCTGTCACTGTAAACGAGTTTGGAACGGCTACTTTTAATGGCACGGCAACATCTATATCATCACTTGACTATCAGTGGGAGATAAGTACTGATACTGGGAAGACATGGAATAATATCTCAGGTTCAGGTCTGATGTTTGTAGGAATTGGTCAGGCATATAGAACTTCTAGTGACCAAGGTAGACCTCAATTTATTGAGCTTATTGCTACAAGAGATATTGATGACCTATCCGACTACAGGTTACACAATTACCAAGACGGAAGTACATCATTAAGTTATTCAAGTCAATTCTCTGGTTCTGCTAAAAAGGGTGATAAAATTCTAGTCTATTACGACTACTGGCAATTCTACTATTTCTTTGGTAAGTACCCGACCACGTCTGGAAATAGTTCTGCACAATACGATAAAGTTTTTGATTTTTCAAATACTATAAGATATGGATTAAGGGGTGGTAACGATGTGTTTGAGTTGGTATTTGATGGCGATGGAAATAATAACTTCGATACCAATAACGAGGTTGTCGATGTTATAGGGGTTCGAGGAGAAAACGGTTCTGGAAAGAATTGGGATTACTACAGAGGATGGCTAAAGAGGAAGATAAACAAGTACGCGTCTGAGTCCTTTAAGATTAATGACTGGACTACTTGTAGAGAATGTTTTGGTAATGCATCTACTAACAGCAGCGCCTCTACTAGCTACAACATAAACGACTACACTACGAATCAATCCGGTAACGGTTCTAATTCTGCCACGCTAACACTCAGTAACATGTCTTACGACGACTATAACGGCGCCCTAGTGAGGGTCCAGGTATCAGCTCCATCGTTTGCATGTGGTGAGGACACGGTAAGCTGCGTAGCTAAAATAACTGTTATACCTGTTGATACTGACGGTGACGGAGTACCTGACAGAGAAGACGGTGATGACGACAACGACGGAATTCTAGATGTAGACGAGGGTGGTGAAGATCTAGACACTGACGGTGACGGAATACCAAACAGGATTGACTTAGATTCTGATGGTGACGGATGTAATGACGTTATTGAAGCAGGATTTACTGACGGTGACGATGACGGATTGGTTGGAAGTGGTACACCTACTGTGGATGAAACAGGTAAAGTCGAAGGTCACTCGTACGATACTCCTCAGGATAAGGACAGTGACGGAACTAAAGATTTCCTTCAGGTAAGTACTCAGGCTGTTGTCACATCACATCCTATAGATGTCATAAGACAGGGTGGGGACGACGCGGAGTTCAGTGCAACATTTACTGGTGATGCTACCATAACATATCAGTGGCAGTACAGTGATGACGACACCTTGACGTGGACAGACCTTGAAGAAGGCGGTACGTATTCTGGCGTAACGACTAATACGCTTAAGCTCACTGCGGTAACGGAAGAAATAGATGGTTACTACTATAGGCTCAAGGTCACAACTCCGGCTCTAAGCTGTGCAGACCCAGTATTCTCAAACGCGGCTATGTTGACTGCGAAAGACGACTCAGATGGTGATGGTATCCCTAACACAACTGACCAAGACTCTGACAACGACGGTATACTCAACCTTGCAGAGGGTGGTACAAATGTTGACACCGACGGTGACGGAATACCTGATTTCCTTGACTTAGATTCAGATAACGACGGTTGCTACGACGTGGTCGAGGCTGGCCTCAGCGACCCTGACGGTGACGGAATCCCTGGCACAGGAACCCCTGAAATCATCGCTGGTGTAGGTCTAGTAGTAGGAAATAACTACAGTGTAACGGACGACTACGACTCTGACGATAACGGAGTGTACGACTTCAAAGAGGCTGGAGGACCGATCACCTCTATTACGAATCCGGCTAATGTCGTATCTGCACAGGGCAAGAAAGAAACTTTTACAGCTACTGCTACTGCAATTTCTCAGATAGCGTTCCAGTGGCAAGTAAGTACCGACGCGGGTGTTAACTGGATAGACGTTACCGACGTTGGAGCATACTCAGGTTCATCAACAGGGACTCTAACAATTGACCCTATCAGTACCTCAATGAACAGTAACAGGTACAGGGCTGTGATAAGTACTCCTGGCTTCAATTGTGGTGACAACGACACCACCCTTGCAGCAAGACTTATTGCACTACCTGACAACGACCAGGACGGTATACAAGATCTTGACGACGAGGACGACGACAACGACGGTATCCCTGACGTAGAAGAATTTATTGACGACCTTGACGGGGACGGTATACCTAACTCCTTTGACCTCGACTCAGACGGTGACGGGTGCCTTGACGTAGTAGAGGCAGGCTTCCTAGACCCTGACGGCGACGGAATTCTTGGAGACTCAGTCGACACAAATGGTGACGGANTCAAGGACGCNGCAGCATTTGTTGGTGCAAACGGAAGGGTTACCTCCGGATCTGGTTATTCGACACCTGACGACCTTGACGAAAATGGTGTGAAAGATTACCTAGAGAGTGGAAATCAGGTAGTTATAGACCTCCAGCCGAATGCTAATAACAGTATTTCTGAGTTCAGTGATTTACAGCTAGTTGTTGGAGCAACCTCTGANGGAACAAATTCNTTCCAGTGGCAGATAAGTGATGACTGNGAGACATGGACAGACCTTACCGAGTCTCCNGACCTTATCATATCTGGNGTCTTTGAGACGAAAGGTGGCTCATACGAGGCAGTAGAGTTTTATGCTGTNAGAGACATAGAGTCACTAAATAGCTTTAGACTAGGTATCTCTTCAGGATCTACTAGTGCTGAGCACACGTTCAATAACACAAGCTTGAAAGCAGGTCAATACTANATCATGTACTACAGCAGCAGCTGGACCAACTTCTTCAGCGACGAGAACTCTGCTTCATACAAGTCTCAGTACAACTACGATATTAACAGTNTAAGTAGTGGTCACTTCAANNTAAGTCTGTGGAGTAATAAATCTGGCTCATTCAAGAAGGTTGATGCCTACGGTGACGACACAAAATCTGCACCTGGTTCGGCGTGGGATGTTGAAGAGGGATGGGCTTACAGAAAGAATGGTAGGGGAGCTAACGCTATCTTTAATATTGANGACTGGAACATTGANAAGGGTGAATTTAAAGTTGTGGGAGGTACAAGTACAAATGGAAACGATTTTGTCGCTAACTCATACCCACTGTTTAAATTCTCTGGTCCTAGCGAGTACATAGGAGTAAATAACGACACACTGACAATTGTGAGGACCCCACTAAACCTTGATGATAAAAATTATAGAGTTATTGTCTCAACACCAGCATTTAAGTGTGATACTGCAGTTGCTTCTTCTTGTGCTAACATTCAGGTTGAGGCTATGTCTGACACTGACAAAGACGGTGTCCCTGACTACGTTGACCTAGACTCCGACAACGACGGAATTCCTGACTTAGTTGAGGGTTGTGATATTGACACTGACGGAGACGGTTTACCTAACTGCCTAGACCTTGATTCAGACGGTGACGGTTGTAACGACGTGTTAGAGGGAGGATTTACTGACGACGACGGAGACGGTTACTTAGGGCCTGAGGACGTATTTGTAGATGTAAATGGTCTTGTTACTAGCGGAAACGATGGCTACACGGACCCTAACGATCTAGACCTTAACGGAGTAAACGACTACGTAGAGGCTGGTGACACGGTGACAATCACTAAGAACCCAGCAACTGTAAATGTCATCCTTAACTCTGACACTATATTCGTCGGATCTGGTACATCTCCAAGTATCATCTCGCAGAGGTGGCAGCAGAGTGACGACGGTGGAGTTACCTTCAGAACCCTACAGAANACTCCTGACCTTATCATAACTGGTGTGATGGAGGGAGATAGATTCTCAACCCAGAGGCCAAAACTTATAGAGCTTAAGGCTATGAGAGACATTCCAGATATTAATGTCTACAGGATTAAAGTAAATNGTTTNAGNCAGAATCTCTANAATGAAGTTGGAGACCAGTCAATAGCCAGGGGAGAGTTCTTCTACGTCTATTACGACTACAATTACACAAACGACTTCTTCAATAACAGTGGTCCATCTAATGACTTTAAATTCTCTGTTCAGAACAGAGATCAGATGNGTAATTTGAATTCTCAGCTGACCGGTAGCACTGAGGTANNTCTAGAAGTNAGGCCATCNATATCTTCATCTGACTGGACAGAGGTAGATAAGATCGAGGCGTCATCTGAAGATAGTTATGATCAGGGGTGGAGATACAAGAAAGACACTACACAGGTCTCTACCTACTACAGATCTCAGGACTGGACTACTTGTAAGAGTTGCCTAGACAACGAGTCTACCAACATATCTGCTGGTAATGGTCCAGACGACTTCACACTTGTAGGTACTGATACTTTATTCCATAGTTTCCCTATTGGTACGTATGGCTCTCCTGTATATATTTCTGGAGTTAAGTCTGACACGCTCTCAATTGAAAATATTCCTTTCTCTATGAACGGTTACAAGTATAACCTTGAGATGCAGACACCAGGTTTTGCTTGTGACCCTGACGTATCTACTGACGTATCTACTCTGAATGTCTTCTTACCTGACTACGACGACGATGGTCTCGTAGACGCAGTAGACTTAGATTCTGATAACGACGGTATACTGGATGTTGATGAGGATACTACAGATATTGACGGTGACGGATTCCCTAACTACATAGATCTAGACTCTGACGGTGACGGCTGTTATGACGCTGTGGAGGCAGGGTTTACTGACCCTGACAACGACGGGTACTTAGGTACATCCCCTGTTCTGGTTGGTCCTAAAGGAAAAGTTATAGGTCAAGGTGGTTATACAAGTCCAGGTGGCGTAGATCTTGATGGAAANGGTGTTCCAGACTACAAAGAAGCTGGNTCTCAGGTGGTAATAACCAGAAACCCTAGCGANCAAGTCTNCTACGATGACGACGCCAAGTTCTTTGTTGAGGCTAGCTCTGATGCAACCATAAAGTACCAGTGGCAGATACTTCTAGACACAACAGGTTCTGACTGGACCGACCTTGTCAATGCTGAAGATTTCTCTACAGTAACGACCGATACCCTGAACGTAGATAACATACTAGACTACTCTGCAAATAAATTTAGAGTTAAGCTGTATACACCTTCTTTCGCGTGTGGGGACACAATCTTCTCTGAGCCAGCAAAACTTCTGAATATAGCAGACTGGGATAACGACGGTATACCTGATAATATTGATATAGACGACGATAACGACGGTATCTTAGATGTCAGTGAGGGAGAAGATGAAGACCTTGACGGTGANGGAATCCCTAACTCAAAAGACCTAGATTCTGACGGTGATGGTTGTTATGACGCTATAGAGGCTGGTTACTTAGACGGTGACGACGACGGTTTCCTAGGGACATCTCCTTTCGATGTGACTGCTGTGGGTACAGTAATCGGAAACGGTGGTTACCAACCACCAGAAGATGATTTGGATGGTAATGGTATCCTAGATCTAATTGAGGTGGGTTCTGCTGCAGTACCTAACACTGTCCCTGCAAACGATACATTAATAGCTGGTGGAAATGCTTCATTCACAGGTTCATTTACCGCTGCTGGAACAATTATNTACCATTGGGAGTATAGCACCGGAAAAGATGAGTGGGTTGATGTAATAGACACGTTAGTAGTTGGAGAAGACACTACGTACTTTACAGGGCTTACCGACACAACTTTAAACATTACGAACGTGACGTTCGCAATGAATGATTACAAGTTCAGAATTGTGGCGAGTACACCTTCCTTCAAGTGTGGACCTGACACGCCATCAACACCTGGAGTAATCAAACTTGCTGGTGATAACGACCAGGACGGTATCATAGACATTATCGACTTAGATGACGACAACGACGGTATCCTAGACTCCATTGAGGGAGGAGGAGACACTGACGGTGANGGAATTCCAGACTGGTTNGACCTAGACTCTGACAACGACGGGTGTAAGGACGTTGAGGAGGCTGGATTTGATGACCCTGACGGTGACGGAGTGCTCTGCACGAGCCCAGTAGTTGTAGACGGTGTGGGTAAGGTGGTCTGTATAGTTGACGGAGCGTGTGAGGATGATCCTAACACTAACATGAGCTGGTACAGATACGCTAGTGCAACATTTAACACAGATACTGAGAAATCACCAGGTTACTTTAGACTAACACCTGCTTCATCTTACAACCATGGTTCGGTATTTAGACAGGGTGGTACAAACAGCGGAAGGGTAGACCTGAGAGGTGATTTTGTGATAAAAGCTGAACTGAACTTTGGAAATATTAATAGTGGTAGTGGTATAGCATTCCACTTAGCAAGAGATAATAACAGAAACTCTCTATATTATTGGGGTCAGATGGGTATGCAGTTTAATAACGCATTGTCTGTGGAGTTTGACACGCATTACGGAGGTAGTTATGATATTACAAATGATCACTCTTCATTACATATTAATGGAAATAATATTGCTGGAACAAACACACTAGGAGTTACCCAGAGCTCATCCTACAGTGCTAGCGATCACTACAGAAGACCGATAAATATAATTGACCTAGGAGATATAAATGATGGCAAGTGGAAAGAATTTACATTTACCTGGAGCGCATCGACAAAGACAATAACAGTTGACTTTGAGGGAGTGCAGATTATGACTTACGAGGTAGACATTATAGATGATGTATTTTCTGGAACTAACCTTGCATACTTCGGATTTACATCTGATAACTATAACGCATCTCAAGAATATAAAGTATACATCAAGAGTATCTGCGAGGTCGATGCAAGCTCAGGAGAGTCTGTATTTAAGGGATATAGAGATCCTAGTGATCTAGATGAGGACGGAGTCTATGACTTCCAGCAGAAAGGTGACGTACCTGAGTTCTCTGAAAGCTACGACGACAACGATATTGTAATTATCAAAGAAGGTGCCGACACTACGTTCACCACTACTGTTGAGTACGACGGCTCTGGGGATGTTGTGTGGCAGATGTGTAACGATGACTGTTCTCAGTGTACTATTATTGAAGAATCGCCAGGACTGATGATGACCGGTATATTCAGAGGAGATATTGGTGGAATTGAGCCATCAGTTATAGAGTTATACGCTCTTCGAGATATTCCTGACCTAAGTGTCTTTGGTATAGAGATTGCGAGAGATGGTTCGCCGGCCGACGGAGTGGAGTACAATTTAAATTCTATTTCTCTAGATTCTGGTGAGTTCTACACAGTATCTAGTAACAGTGTTTACCACAAGTCTTGGTTTGGAAATGAGCCTGTTCAGCAGTCATTCTTCAATAATTTTGACGGTGATGACGCGATCGTACTATACAAGAACAACGTAATTGTAGATGTCTTTGGTACACCAGGAAAAGACGGTTCAGGAGAGCTTTGGGATTACACCCTTGGTTGGGCATATAAGAAAGATGGAAGAATTTATTCTTCTAACTTTAACGTCAACGACTGGAAGACGTGTAGAGGATGTTCTCTAGGATCTAGCTTCAACGAAGATATGGATAATCCGTTCCCTCTAGGAGAGTTCGCGGGTGCACCTACATTCGAAGACATCGATACCGACAAATTGAAGTTGTTAAATGCTACTACCTCACTTGATGGTGTTAGGATTAGGAGAGCTGTAATTGACCCTGCCTTCAGCTGTCTACCTGAGTCAGGAGGTGACTGTATTAGGGTAGGTATTTTCCTTGACAATGATAAGGACGGTATTATTGATGAAATTGACTTAGACGATGATAACGACGGTATACTCGATAGCCTCGAGACAGAGGGAGATACTGACGGAGACGGAATCCCTAACCACTTCGAC
>NZLM01000051.1 GCA_002694245.1 Methanobacteriota archaeon | reverse complement strand
CCGAAGCCAACCAATTAACCGCCCTTCGATACATAGGAATCCTGGCCTGATCGAGATGCAGGAGCTGGATGCTCCGGGATAGGTCCCCTGAAAAAGCTATCATGAAACACAAAAGAGTAAGATTAAAATATTCTGCTCAAAGGTAGTTTTGGAAATTATTGATTCTGAATAAACATTATTTGCTTTGGGTTTACCTGAAGTTGAACAGAGGTATCCACATCAAATAGATTGATTCCTAACTGATGAGTTTCGTCGATCAAAATGAGGTGTCCGCCAACATCAACACCATAACGAACAATATTTCCATGAAATTCCATATGCCTAACAATTCCCTGAAACTTAGTAGTTCCTGTCTTTTGAATAGTACCAGTTTTTAAAAATTGAACATTTTGAGGCCTGAATACTATGGAACCTTTACCATTTGATTTTTGTCTTAAAGTAATTTCAACACCTTTGTCTGATCTGAATACACACCCTGTATCATTCTCCAAGATTACACCCTGGATCACGTTTGCAGTGCCTAGAAAATTTGCTACGAAAAGATTCTTTGGCTGGTCGTAAAGTTCAACTGGAGAACCAACTTGCTGAATAACACCATCATCCAGAACGGCCAAACGATCAGATGTTGTGTTTGCCTCTTCTTGATCGTGCGTAACAAAAATGGTCGTAAGTTTTAGCTTTTGTTGTAATTCACGTATATCTCGTCGCATCTGGACGCGTAAATTAGCGTCAAGGTTTGAGAGTGGCTCATCTAGCAGTAAAACCTTAGGTTCGATAACTAACGTTCTTGCCAAGGCGATACGTTGTTGTTGACCGCCCGATAATTGAGAGGGGCGACGGTCAGCAAGATCAATTAGTCCCACCATTTCTAGAGCAGCATTGACCCTAAGCTTAATTTCTGCAGCAGGCACGTTTCGCTCTTCCAATCCGAAAGCCACATTTCTGCGGACAGTCATATGTGGCCAAAGTGCATAACTCTGGAACACCATTCCCACATCACGTTTCCATGGTGGTTGGCCGGCAATGTCTTCTCCATCTATTAAAATACGTCCCGTTGGCGTAGGTCCAAAACCAGCGATTGCCCGCAATAATGTTGATTTACCTGAACCAGATGGTCCAAGAAAGGCAAAAAATTCTCCCGCCTCAATATTCAAATTTACTCCCTTAAGTACATGTGTATCACCAAAAGAGAGATTTAAGTTCTCTATCACAACACCAGAAGATTTCATTATGTCATCTTTCATGTATTGCCTCCTTCAAAGATAATGGCGTTTGGCTCTCGTAATTTCTTACTGCGTTCAATAATTACATGAGAAATGTAGGTTCCAACCCCTACGAAAATTACAGCAATAATTCCCAAAGCCGCTCCCGGACCACGGCCAGAAGTGGACTGCATAAATTCATAGATACCAAATGCCAGTGGTGCATCTGAGTCTTTAGCTACAAGCATAATTGTAGCTGATAACTCAACTGATGCGGTCGCAAAACTAGTTACAAATCCAGCTAAAATGCCCCCAGACATTAGCGGAACAACTATACGCCAGACAGTGCGACCTTTTGTTGCTCCTAAGTTCTCAGCTGCCTCCTCTAGCATTACGCTGATTTGTTGAATAGCTGCAACACAAGCTCTCAAAGCGTAAGGTAACCGACGGATTGTCATCGCAATAACGATTATTACCCACCACGATGCTAGAGGTTCGTTGATAATCGGAACATCAAAACTATGATACGTTCGAAGATATCCAATACCGAGCACTACACCTGGAACTGCAAGCGCTGCAGTTGCTCCATAATCTAGCCACTTTCGACCTANTATTTTTGTGCGCCATACGATGTAGGCAATACTCGTTGCAATAATNACGTCAAGAAGTGCAGCGATGCCTGCATAAAGTAATGTGTTTGTTATATACTGCGAGGCTGTATCGAAAACAGTTTTGTAGTGATCAAANGTAAACCCATCNGGCATTACCGCAAAAGACCAAACTGTCCCGAAGGAGAGTAAAGTAAGTCCTACATGCGGTGATAAAACGAGAAGTAAAATAAGAATAACCACGCCATAGCATCCAACTTTTTCCCATGTGCGCAAATCACGCCGCATTAATCCACCTCCACCCTTCTGGACAGTTGCATAGTCTTTGTCTTTNAGTGCNAGCAGTGATATCCAGAGAGATAAAAGAGAAAAGCCTACCAAGATGACAGAAATTACATAGCCCATTGGATCCGCAATTCCTATTGACGAGATGCGTAAGTAAGCCTGAGGTGCCAGCATATTATTTATGTTAAGAAGGAGAGGCGTACCTAAGTCATCAAACACTTTAATAAATACAAGCGCAGCTCCAGCCACATAGCCCGGCATAGCAAGAGGAAATACAATACGACGGAACAATCGAGTTCCAGAAGATCCTAAGTTTTGAGCCGATTCTTCCATTGCCCTATCAATATTATTAAGAGCCGCAGATAAGTTAATTAAAATGAAAGGAAAGTAATGAACACTCTCAACCAAAATTACCCCATTCAAACCCTCCATAAACGGAATTGTGAATCCTACATGTTCATCTAGAATTAGGTTTATTGAACCATTAGCACCAAAAAGCAGCTGCATCGCAATAGCTCCCACAAAGGGCGGCATTATCAGTGGTATGATTCCGAGAGTTTGTATTAAAAGAGCGCCATGAAAATTAAAACGGGTTGTAAAATAAGCAAGCGGCATCGCTATAATCGATGCAACTAAAACCGACATACTTGCAACATAAAATGAGTTGATAAATGACTCTAAGAATAGGGAATTTCCAAAAAAATCAACGAAGTTTATAAAAGTAAAAGAACCTGTATTCGGATCTTGAAAGGCCACATAAATCACCTGCGCCACTGGTATTATCAGAAACAATAGCAAAAAAATAGCAATTAAAAGGGCAGCTATCACAGGGCCCCTTTCAACTGATGAAAAGGTTCTAATTGCTTGATTCTTCAAATGATATTTTACACAAGGGATGCATCAAAATGAGGAACTGCCACCCTAGAGTGGCAGTTTTATTAAAACTGGTAAGACTTATAGTGATAACAACTCAGCGCTGCATCAAAAATAGAAGCTTTGCCATCAATGATGAGACTAGAGCATGGAATATGCTTTGTCAGCCAGTTCCTTGGCCTTAGCGTAGTTAGCCATGACCATACTATCCCATTCACTCTCTAATTCTGCCTGTCGACCAGTAACCTTCGTAGTTGCTTTCTTTCGTTTTTTCTTAAAGATCTTGTTGAAGTCAGACTCACTAGCCTGAGCTTCAGAAACAGGAACTTCGTTTACTAAAGCACGTGCTTCTGCAATCAAATTTGAAGCTTCAGAATTACTTTTACCAACAAGCTTAGCTTCAGCTTTTTGAATCGCTCTAATAGCTTCACGCAGATCATCTAAGCGATAAGTGATCATCACATCAAATAAAGAGTTAATGACATTATAACGACCTTTTGACAGTGCAAGATCGAATTTAACTGCTGCACCAATCGTTTTGTCCTTAAAAGGATTTGGAAAATCTTTTGGTGCTTTTGCATAAGTAGCTGGGTTAACGGGAAGACGGCGGATCTTTGGATCTAATAATAATTCCTGACCCTCTGTGGACAATATAAACTCAATAAAAGCGCCAGCTGCTTTTGAGTTAGGAGCATTTTTAACAATAGCAATATTAGCCGGTACTAGAGTAGTTACTTTGGGGTAATTAAAGCCAACCGGGAAACCTGATGCCTGCGATGAAAGACCGAAAAAATCGATAACGATCCCAGCTCCAAAAGATCCCGAATTGACTCCATCTGGAACACCAAAACTTCGCTCAGTGACCGTTTTAAAATTACCAGCTATTGCCTTCCACTCTGCCCAGCCTTCTTTCCAACCCATGCCCTGCAAAACAGTCTCGACGGTCAGATGGGTAGTGCCTGAGCGAGATGGGGCACTCATACCGGCATGTCCGTGATAGATAGGTTTTTTTAGGTCAGCCCATTCCATTGGGGGTGGAAGTTTTTTGGCCTTTAAATAACGCTCGTTCCACATAATTCCATATCCAGATGCTGCGAAACCTTTGTAGTAACCTTCGGGGTCGTTAATTGGAAATGAACCGACTTTCTCTGGGATCCCACCAACCTTGACGTCATATTTGACTAATAGGTCATCACCCTTTAACACTTCAAAGGCATCAGGTGCAGAAGCCCAAAACATATCAGCCTGGTTATTATCTGCTGTTTCCTGAAGATATTTAATGCCGGCTGTTGTCTTTTTCTTAAGCATCTCTACATCAATGCTAGGATATTTCTTTTCGAAAGCTTTTTCGAAAGTTGCAGTGGTATCCGTGGGATAAGAAGTCACAATAGTAAGCTTACCACTGAGGGCGTATGCAGGAACCGAGGCGACTGCAAGGCCTATTGCAGCAGCAATTGCGAACGTACTTTTCATAAACAATCTCCTTATTAAATTAGAAAATTAATTATCTACTTCAACACTACTAATGAAGTAGCTGAGAGAATGATTCTGCATTCGATATGCCAAGCATTAGGCAAGACTATATTCCCCTTAATAGTCTGATATAATTGTAATTAATAATAAAAAAATTGATGAATATCTGGGCGATTTTGACTCATATTGAGCCAATTTTGACACATAAAATCATTTAAACTTATCTGGATTCAATCCATATTTTTGCATCCGAAGGTAAAGTTTTTTTCGGGGAATTTTCAAGGACTCAGCTGTCTTACCAATACGACCAGAATTTTTAGTTAATGAGTCCTTAATGGTCTCGCACTCGAAGGCTGAAACTTTATCCGTTAACGATTCCCCTAAACTATAATCAGAAGTATTTATATCATCAGTTTTTGTAACTACCATTCCAAGTACAAACCTTTCAGCAACATTTTTTAATTCACGAACATTACCAGGCCACACACGTGCTAACAGTTCCTGAATAGTTGTTTCGTTAATCTCTGGTGTGATTCTTCGAAACCGATCACTAGCTTCCTCAACAAAGCGTCGAAATAGGGTTGGAATATCTTCAAGTCTTTCCCTCAACGGTGGCAGAGATATACTCGCAACATGGAGACGATAATAAAGATCTTCTCGAAACCTCTCATCACTAGCTAATTCAAGCAAATTTTTCTTAGTAGCAGCTATTACACGTACATCCACAGGAATTGTCTCATTTCCGCCAAGCCTTTCTATAGTACGTTCCTGTAGAACACGAAGTAGCCGGACTTGAATAGCTAAGGGCATACTCTCAACTTCATCTAGAAATAAAGTCCCCCCTCCAGCATACTCAATCTTTCCGATTCGTCTCTTGTTTGCACCAGTGAAGGCACCAGCTTCATGTCCAAATAATTCACTTTCAATAATTGACTCAGGAAGTGCACCGCAATTCAATGCTACAAACCGTTTCTCCCGCCTGAATCCGTAATCATGTAAACAGCGTGCAACTAACTCTTTACCAGTGCCAGTTTCTCCATGGATAAGAACATCCACATTTGTATCTGCAATGTCTATTAGGGTTTTCCGAACCTCTAACATTGAAGGCGCTAATCCCATAATCCGGCGCTCTATTTCAGAATCTGGCTCACGCGCCATACGAAGTGCCCGATTCTCCAAAATTAAGTTCCGTTTTTCTGAAGCGCGACGAACTACATCGATAAGACGCTCCATATCTGCTGGTTTTTCGATGAAGTCATAGGCTCCTGCATGCATTGCATCTACAGCCATTGAAACATCACCATGACCAGTAATTAGCACGACTGGAAGATCCTTATCGATGGCTACTGTTCGGTCTAGTAATTCCAAGCCATTAATAAATGGCATCTTTACGTCGGTAACGATTATGCCTGGCCAGGTAACAGAGATGTAATCTAATGCTGCTTTCGCAGAATCTAGAGGGATTACTTCAAAACCTTCAATCTCTAGTGCCTGGGCTCCAGAGAGCCTGACTTCCTCTTCATCGTCAATAAAGATCACAGGTCCAAATAGGTTCATGCCCATTTTTTAGTAATCTTATTGATCTGCTCTGATTAGAGTAATCATGAATGTTGTCATTTCACCTGGTAAGCTGGTGACACTTATTGATCCACCAAAATCCTTGATAATGTTGTAAGAGATCGAAAGTCCTAGGCCGACGCCCTCACCAGGGCTTTTTGTTGTGAAAAAAGGGTCAAAAATATGAGCAAGATTTTCGTTTTTAATACCTGTCCCGCTATCTTTCATAAAAATCAATATTTTGTCTTCAATTTCTTTTGCAGAGATCACAAGGCGTGGGTTATTACTTCCCGCCATTGCATCAATTGCATTTCCCACGAGGTTAATAAACACTTGTTCCAAACGGATCGCCTCAGCTTTGACTTGCCAGACTCTAGGTTCTATCTCAAATGAAATATGGACACCTTCTTCACGAATACGTTCTTCAAGTAATTGAAGAGCATCACTGCAAACCTTCCCCAGATCAATGGCCTCTAACTGTTTAGTTGGACGGCGAGCTAAGTTTCGTAAATGATTAACAGTTCCGGCCATCCGCTCTACCAAGCCTGAAATACGATTCAAAGCAACTCTGGCATCTTCCATTTCTTGTTTATCCATCAGGCGATTTGTGTTGTAAGCATAGGATCGAATGGCTGCAAGCGGTTGATTTAATTCATGTGCAACTCCAGCAGCTAATTGACCAAGTGCTGCTAACTTTCCAGCTTGAACAAGCTCGGCCTGTGTTTCTGCCAAGGTGTCGCGAAATTTTCTTAGCGAATGAGCCATCTCAGATATCTCATCATTGCCTTCTGTAAAAACGTGAGTGTTTAAATCCCCTTCCGCTATGTTCCGCATGTTTTCATCAAGTAAAGTAATACGACGTACCAGATTACGACCAACGTAAAGCCAAACAACTAGAACAGCAAAAATTAGACTAAAGCCAGCGACTGTCAATAGCATAAGTTTGCCATTCTCTATAGATGTTTCAGATTGACTTGCTGCTTCTATAGATGAAATTTTACCAGCCTCGACAAGCTCAGTTATAAAATCTTGAAGTCTCCTTACTAATTCTTGATTAATGGAAACCAACTCTTGACCATCCCTCAGTGTTGTTAGCTCGTCACGTCGCAATTGGAAAAGATCATTATCCCCACTGGCAAATGCCATTACATCTTGAAGTGATTGGCTGAGAGAGAGCGACTCAGGTAGAGCTTTTAATTTGTTAATGTCTGAAATAGCTCGGCCCTGTACTTCGCTGAGAAATAACGAAGTGTCATTTAATGAAGTGCTATCAGGCAAGCTCGCTGCACGTGCAATCAAACCTACGGCTAGATTCCCTGTCGCATTGAGACGAAGAAGTGCTGCCTGACGCTGCGTTTCCAAAGAAAGCCTTAAATTTTTAACTATTCTTTCATCACTAGACTGTGCTGAATCTACGGCAAGCTCTATTCTAAAACGAGCGTCTTCAATCATCGGCTCTACTTCGTCAAGGAAATCTGTATGTGTCCACCTCAACCTGTCAACTAGATCGGCATTGCGCTCCCTGAACCAGAATTGTTTTCGGACATTCGTGTCAAGTGCGCTTAGGTTAGCCTGTAAACCATCAATCATGCTAAGGATTGAGGATTTAGATTTATGGCCAAGCACAATAACGTCAACTTCTTCCAGTAAATTTCTGATGTCATTTAGATTTTCAGAAAGGATTAACCAAGTTCTAGCTCGTTCAAATTCACTTTCTGCGGCAGCTAGAGCTGGAGCAGTAGCAGTAATTACAGCACTTTTTTCCGCGAGACTGGCTGCCAACATAACTGTGGGTATATTGTATTTAACAATTTTTTTAAGGCTATCACCGACTCCACCAAATGATATCCACGCAATCGATGTCGCAAGAACTGTCATAGCAGCAACGCTTCCAAAAGCTAGAAATAACCTGCCTCGAATACTTGAGAAGTGTAAAAAACTCATCGTTGCACTTCGATTTTCTATTTTGTTAATTCTTCCATCGTTTCTTTGACCAAATTAATTGCCTTTAAATGATTTGTCTTAGCAAACTTTTCCCATTTTTTTTCAAGTACAATCTGATTTGGTGGTATAGGTAAACCGGGTCTTCGACGAATAAAACCACTTGAAAACGATGGATCCTCAGCTTGATTAGCTGTCACTGGCACGAGACTTATCAAACGACGAGCTTCTTTCAAACTTTCCACCAACGAAATTTTTTCAGCTTTTAATACCAACGATTCAGCTTCTCGAACAATGGACCAAGATTTGGTTAAGCTACGTAATCGGTAGGTAATCATTATGTCAAAAAGGTTATTAACCAGATGATATCGCGTCCTTGATAGTTCTGTATCAAAACGAATTCCCTTTTTTGTCAAATTTTCGTCGAAAGGATTTGGATATCCATTTGGCAATTCCAAATAGATCTCAGGGTCTATCGGTAATCGACTGATCTCAGGTTCTAAAAGTATTTTTTGACCTTCAGATGAAAGAATAAATTTGACAAAAGCCTTAGCCACATCTGGATTCTTACCATTTTTCAAAAGAGCTATATTTGCTGGTAGAAAAACTGTTGCATCCGAATAAGTAAATCCAACTGGGGCTCCAGTAGCGATGGCTGATAAACCAAAAAAGTCAATTACGGGCCCAACACCGAATCTTCCTCTCTTCACACCATCGAGTACACCGAAGCTTCGAGCCGTAACTGTCGCGAGATTGCCAGCGATTTCCATCAAAGTCGACCAGCCTTCATCCCAACCCTTTCCTTGTAAAATAGTTTCAATGATTAAGTGCATACTACCTGAGCGAGATGGAGCCGAGATCCCAATATGACCCATGTAATCAGGGTTTCGGAGATCATCCCAATGACGCGGTTCAGGCAAATTATGTAGATTTAAATAATCTCGGTTCCACATAATTCCATAACCAGAAATGGCAAATCCCCTGTAATATCCTGCAGGGTCATCGACTGGATACCCAAGAATATGCTGATTTGATTTGATTTTAGATCTAAAGACCTTTTCCAAGTGACCAGATTTCTTTAATACTTCAAAAGCGTCTGGTGCTGAGGCCCACAAAATATCAGCTGGTTCACCCTTGGCTTCCTGAATAAAAGATATAGCAGCAGATGTTTTTTTAGATCGTACATGTATCTTGATTCTTGGATGTCGTTCATTGAATGCAGACTTGAAGCGATTGAAAACATTTTCTGGGAATGAAGTTACGATGATAAGTCGACCAGACAATTCGTTAGCGAAAGCTATAGGCACCCCCTGAGCCATAAGCACAAACAACATTACCAAAATAGTCATGATGTAATGTGCAATCTTTCTCTTCTGCACATACAGATTAGAACGACAAAGTACTGAAGCCGTGACTCGTATTAAAACTTCTGACAAACTGGGCTCAGGCAGAGCATGCTGACTTTTTTTGAACGGTTTCCCCCATTCAATAAGATCATAGCTAGTATAATTTTTCATCATAATTCCTATAGCATTTTGGATTAAACGTACTGAAATTTTGTTTGAATGTATAGGAGGTGAGGAAGAGTGAACGCAGTTCCGCAGGAGCTACCCGCACGCGCATGCGTGAGATTTTGAACTATCGATGTGAATGCGAATTAGGGATTCGAAACAAAATGGGAACTTTTATGATTTTTGGAATTTTCACGA
>NZLM01000050.1 GCA_002694245.1 Methanobacteriota archaeon | reverse complement strand
AGCGCATGAAACGCAGTAATCATCCTCCCTGCCATGTACTACTCGAATACCTAACTAGACATTAAACTTCCATAGGTCTTCTAAATTCAGCGTGAGGATTAGTGCAATTTCTGACTGGGTATCGCACCTTGGATGTGATGGGATTCAGAGTGCGGATAGCGGGAATCGAACCCACGACATGAGGTTGGAAACCTCAGGTGATAACCACTTCACCATATCCGCGCAGTGTTCTCTGCGAGGGCTTTCCATTCTTAGCCAATTCGGTCTTAATTCCTTGGAGGAATTCTGCCAAACATGTTGCCTTCTTCCATCACGAAAGAACTCGCAACACGGCGATTAAGATGCTCCTGCCTCTCTGCTTTTTTCTTCAGGGAATTTCTTCGAGCGTTAAACGCCAACGCAAATAGTAAGAGAAGTGCAATACTTATCGCTGCAATTTCTTGGATGTGGTTATTCTCCTGAGCATTATTCGTGTTTTCCTCAAAAGTATCCCCCTCATCAGAATTGATCGAATGTATTTCTAAAGATATTACATCTAAAGACGAAGAGGCTCCTAACTCGGTAACCTCTATGACAGAAGTGAATTTACCTCTCTCTTTCACATCACCAGTGAATTGAACCGGTCTTGTTTCTCCTCCTGGTATTTCGATTAGAGATGTCCTAAATCGTGCATCTATCTCATTGATAGACCTCCACTCAACCTTTACTGCAAGTGGATTTTGAATATGATTAGTTACAGTACATGATACCGAGATTGATACTGCTTTTGCTAAATCTACTTGGAACGATGTGTTGAGGCATTCAATCGTAGCCTCGGCTACATTTCTCGATGCATTATCCGGCCAGTGGTCCGCAAGGTAAGCACCTGGAGTATTGTTATCACCATATCCATCGCCGTCTGAGTCTATGTGCTGAGAAGGAATATCTGGGAAAGCATCACCTGTATTTGACCACCCATCAAAATCATCATCGGGACAGCCTGCAACATCGTAGACAGAGGTACCTGCATCGTAAGGACAGAAATCACCGTTTGTACCGTCTGAGTTATCTCCAAACGAATCCCCATCAGTGTCTACGTATTGAGTTGCGTCATCTGGCAAAAAGTCCTCATTGTCTGCCCAAGTATCCCCATCAGTGTCAACACACCCAACATTGCCACTAGTGGATGTTCCAGGTGTAATCGGACAGAAATCGATATTGTCGCCAAATCCATCTGAGTCATTATCTGCCCATTCCGATTTGTCATTAGGGAACAAGTCCTCAGTATCTGCCCAAGAATCTCCATCACCATCTAGGCAACCTAGGATGTTTGCAGAGCTATTTCCATAGGTTGTAGGACAGGAGTCAGGATTGTTTCCTTGGGAATTATCTCCATAACCGTCAAAATCGGTATCATTCCACTGACTATAGTCCATAGGGAATGCGTCACTATTGTCAGCCCAAGTATCTTGGTCGGCATCAAAGCAGCCAAGGGTTCCATTCGTGGAGGTTCCTGAGACAAATGGACAATCATCTTCAGCATCATCATAGCCATCCCCATCACTGTCAAGGTACCGTGTTTCATCGAGGGGGAAGTCGTCGTTTAGATCAGAATAACCATCACCATCGGAATCTAAGCACCCTAGCCTGTCAATTGTTGAGTTGCCAAATGTCAATGGACAGTCATCAGGAGAATTGCCGTCCTGACTATCTCCGTACCCATCCCCATCGACGTCAGAGTATTGTGTGTCATCTAATGGTAATGCGTCTATTTGGTCAGCCCAACCGTCACCATCGGTATCTGGACATCCAAGAGTTCCACCTTCAGTTGAGTTACCCCAAACCGTTGGACAGGAGTCAGGATTTGTTCCACCAATATTGTCCCCATACCCATCTCCATCAACATCATGCCATTGAGTTGAATCATTTTCGAATCTATCCTCCTTGTTTGCCCATCCATCATTATCGTTATCTGGACAGCCTAGGGTGTTATTCTGCCACGAATCCCCGTACGTGGTAGGGCAATCGTCTGCGAGATTTCCGGTTGGTTCATCTCCAAACCCGTCGCCATCAGTATCATTCCACTGTGTTTTGTCAGAAGGGAATACATCGTATTCTACAGTCCTTCCATCTCCATCAGCATCCAGACATCCTTGCAGAACCCAAGTGGAGTTGCCATGGAAGTTAGGGCAATCATCTTCGCTATCTGCAAAACCATCACCATCGGTATCAATTGATTTTGTAGGATCGCTAGGCCACAGGTCTGATGAATCAGAAACACCATCTCCGTCAGAATCTAAACACCCTTGCAGATCGATAGTAGATGTTCCCCAGACTGTTGGACAGTCATCCCAGTTTGTTGCGGGATTCGGATTATCGTAATATCCATCCCCGTCAGTATCTAGCCATTGTGTGGGGTCACTGACAAGTATATCGTTGAGGTCTGACTGGCCATCACCATCTCCATCCAGACATCCATTTCTATCCAATGTGGAATTACCCCAAACACTCTCACAAGCATCAGCTCCTTGCATAGCGTCCCAACCTCCATCTGGGTCAGACCAAGAATCAGAGTCAGAGTCAGGGCATCCGTACCTATCACTACTTGATGTTCCAACAACAGAGGTGCATGAATCAGGATTTATTCCACCAGGGTTGTCGCCAAATCCATCACTATCACTGTCTGACCACTGCGTTGGTTCGTTAGGGAAGTCATCTCCAACATTTGACCAACCGTCACCGTCTCCATCAGGACAGCCTGACTTATCTTGAGTAGATGTGCCGGGAGTATTTACACAATCGTCGAGGGTATCGATGAATCCATCTCCATCAGCGTCAGCAGATATGTTGATCATCGAATAGGGAGCATCGATTACCATAGCGAATTTTTGTGGGCCAGTTGGTATATTCGTTCCATTTACGTGAATCTCCCAAAGGCCTGCCATTGGAGAGGAAATCTTTGTTCCAATTAGGTTGTCTAGATTGTTTCCATATTCAATCCAGTTTCCGTTTGGATCTTTTACTGCGAAATCGATGTCATTTACTAGATTAGATGATGCGGCAGGAGTACTTGCAGGGTCTGTCCATGAAACCATCACCTTGAGGTCCGGTGCACCACTTGGCACAGTAAATTTCCAACCTCTAGTATCTCCAGTTCCTACAGATTCATCATCAACCCATGATGAGTTAACTGCTCTATCGAGGTCTACTAGACCCCAACCCTCGTGGTTGTTTGGAGCAGTTTCTCCGGCTCCATTGGTTGAGGAGCCATATTGTCCTGCCATGTCATGGGCACTAGCTGTGATTATCCCTTTGACTAAAGCGCTAGAGGGCGTTGTATGATTCAAGTTGTCAATTAGGTGTTGATACAATAGCGCTGATGCTCCTGCCGTGATTGGAGTGGCCATACTTGTGCCACCCATGTAGGTGTAGTCGCTATTAGTATGCGATCCCCATCCAGTGTTAGTTGTTTGTCGGCTTTTTGCTGAAAGAATAAATGTCCCGGGTGCTGACACGTCTGGTTTTAGCCTACCATCATCGACAGGCCCTCTACTAGAGAATGCTGCCATACCTTCCGTATTGTTGGCCATCCTGTCTGAGTTGATGGGGTCCTGTGGGTAGTCGCCTGGCCACCATTGACCCCATTCGCTAGTGATCTGGGTTCCTCTATCATTTTCAGAAGCTCCAACTGTGAGTACATTTTTGCTAGTAGCAGGGGCACCCATACTGTCTAGATCGATTTCACCATCACTGTTGGAATCTGTGCCTTCATTAGCAGCGGCGAACAATATCAGCATACCTGTATGGTTTCTTGCAGAATGATCTGCTTGCATGGAATTTGTAGTATATTGGCCTGCTACAGATGAGCCCCATGAGTTTGTGTGTATGTGGGTTCCATTAGCAGCAGCATCATCGAACATATCGCTCAAATCGTCAGGAATTCCCATCAACGTNTAATCATCGGTGTATCCAAAATTGTTTTCGACAGTGGTTGTCCAATCAGTCCAAACCTCAGTAGCCTGCATGTACAACCTTGCCTCAGGCGCAATCCCCTTTATCGAGCCTGAGGATTGTGTGCCATCACCAAGCACAGAGCCAGCAACGTGTGTNCCATGGCCACTGTCTAGATCTGCTGCACCGTCATTGTAAGGAGGGTTTGCATATGATTGCAATCCTGAAGGAATTCCGTAAGAATGGATGCCAACTATGTGATCTCTAAAATCAGGGTGCATGTTAGTATTATTCACTCCATTNTCTAATCCAGTATCGGAAACAGTGACAATAATCCCNGTGCCATCAAGNGCATTCCANGCNGAGTTTATTCCAGCCATTTGCGTTGCATTTCTTAGAATAGTTGCATCGATTACACCATCTGCGACATCATTCAGAGTTTTNCTTTCAAATTTAGGCTCAATCCACTCCACTTCTGGTTGGTCTACTAACCAATTCACNCCACTGATTCTAACCTCTACTGTTGCCCAGCGCCAGTTGTGTGATAAGACTTCAACGTCTCCTCTGCTCTCAATTCCGTCAGGTAGTGTATCACCTGATAATACTANATTGACAATTCCAAGTCCTTTGGTAATAAACCAAGAGTCCATNTCTCCTTTTAGAGAGGGAATAAGGTCAGGATGGAGTTTTGCTGAAGAAGGCATTACTGCAATTCCATTGACATTGAGTTTTGCCAGTTCTTTGGGAGTTTGTCCGCTTAANTCACAATGAAATGCACTNTTTGGCAAGAAGGACCAGCATTCAACTCCCTCTTGTGCTAAATTATGAACCCAACTTGAGGGGACAGGATATTCATGTGTCAAAATGTAAAATCCTTGGAGAGGGNAGTTAGGTAAACTCTCAATAGGGTTAGAATCTAATACGCCATTTCTAAGGNCAATCTGCTCTGAGTCGTCCATTTGAGGTTGCAAGCCAGCNACATGCGATAAAGAAGATAAAATGAGCATCACAGTGAGCAACAAGGCACGCATGTTACTCTGTTACACAGAGTAGGGAATGAATGTTATGCTTTACGCAGGTTGATAATCTCAANCAAATTCGGNNGGTTATGGGAGCAGGAAATCCAAGGGCGGCTCAGTACGACCATCTCTCTCCAGAGCAATTAAATTCCAAGAAAATAGATATCTTGGGAAANCAGGTCTGGAGAGTAATACCTTATGGTATGCNATACTGGAAAAGAGCAGTAACTGGAATTCTAGCAAATGGTTTNGCTAGATTTGCAGATCTTCTTCCATTTGTTTTCATCGGGTTTGCNGTTGACTACTATGCAGGGAATGAAACCGAGGGGACTTTTGGTTCAATGCGAGATTTACTTGATAACACAATTTTCCCGCTAATAACCGACAATCTTGCGATAGGTTACGGCTTGTTGATTTTCCTTGGTTTTGCGAGTTTAGCCNTATTCCAAGGGGTCTCAGAATATTGTTGGCAAACGCTNGGNTACAAAGTTCAACATGACTTGAGACTTGACGCTACAAAATCACTTATCGAGATGGAAGCATCTTACTACGACTTGCGTCAAACAGGACAATTGATGAGTGTTCTCTCTGCAGATGTCAACCAACTTGAAGACGTGATTAGTGATGCATCCACATCCATTATACGTATCATAGTAACATTNGGCACTGCCCTGCTAATTNTGTTCTTGATGAGCTGGAAACTTGCTGCAGTATTATTCGCACCGNTGCTNTTGATTATCCCATTAGTGTACCTATTNTCAACCAGAGTTCAGCGAAAGTATAGGCAGCAAAGAGAATCAACTGGTGACATAACTGCTGTATTGGAGAATGTTATCTCTGGTATATCAGTAGTACAGGCATACAATGCTCAGGATTGGGAAGCAAAGAGAGTTGATGAAGAATCCACTGCTTACAGAGATCAGGCAATTGGTGCTAGCAAGGATAGAAATAGATTCTTACCCGGCCTCTATGGAATCGCTGGAATTGCATTTGGACTGCTTGTTACNGTAGGTGGATATCTAACAAAGTCAGGCGACATCACAACCGGGCAACTTGTCACATTCCTTNTGATNTCAACAAGAATGACAATGCCGATGTTCATATTCGGAATGCTGGTTAACCAGCTGCAAAAGGGAGANGCAAGNGCAAGAAGAGTATTNGCTCTTGTNGACTTGGAGCCAACAATTACCGATAAGCCAGATGCAAAAGAACTGGAAGGAGCAATAACNTCTGTTGAATTTGATAATGTACACTTCACTTATCCAGGTACATCGACAAAGGTGCTGGCTGGTATTTCGTTNAAGGTATCTGCTGGCGAATTCTTAGGAGTAATGGGTCACACCGGTGCGGGCAAAACCACAATTCTCAAATTGCTCATGCGGTATTATGAGCCCCAAGAAGGAAAAGTACTTGTCAACGGAGTTGATGTTCAAGATCTTACTTTAGAATCAGTTAGAGCAGGCATGGGATTCGTAAGCCAGGAGCCGTTCCTATTCTTTGGTTCACTAAAACAAAATGTGGCATATAACAGAGAATCTACTGATGAAGAAATCATGACTGCCCTTGAAATGGCTGGNGCTGCAGAGTTTGTNGGAGAACTAGAGGATGGCTTGGAAACTATGGTTGGTGACAGAGGAACTAAGCTATCAGGAGGACAAAGGGCAAGAGTTTCATTAGCNAGAGCNTTGCTAAAGAAACCAAGTTTNCTGGTTCTAGATGAAGCATCAAGTGCACTTGATGCTGAGACAGAAAAGAGAATCCAAGAAAATCTNATTGCAAGNGGTGATAGCAGAACCACTATTGCNGTNGCTCACAGACTCTCTACAATTAGGAATGCAGAAGAAATAATTTCGATGGTAGATGGTGCAATCGTGGAACGTGGAACTCACGAAGGATTACTGGCAAACAACGGTGTTTACGCAAGCCAGTGGCAGATTCAAACAGGAGAAAGATGATTTCACCTGTTCATGATGTCTCTACGCTTCTTCTCTAGGTCGGGTGCAAACCTTTTGTCGCCCTGAATAATTACCATGGATATCAATAAAAATGTTGGGAATCCTACAATAACAGCCCACACTGACAGAGATAGATTGAGTATTATAACCTCTTCAAATATCTCCGCAATAACAATTATTGCAATTACTAGTATTACTCTGAAAAGAGTTAACCAACTGCGAAATAACATCCATATTTCTCTGGAGTCACTGGTTTCATCAGGCGCATTTATTCTCTCTCGGAGTGTCTGCGCCATACAGGTCGCTTGACAGGGCAATGAATAAAACTAGTCAAGCAGTTCGTATTCTATCGTCAATCTGTTCGCCTACTCCNGCACTGCCGCCGGTTTTTCTGATTTCTTTCCATGCCTTGTTTACACCAGCNCCATATGCCCAGTGCGCCAAGAAAACGAATAATGGGGCGAAGAAAACAGTTCCAACACTTCGGTGGGGGCTGGTACCAATAGCAGCACCCAGCCANGATATTCCGATATACAATCCAGCAAGACCTAGTGGTATGTGAACTGCAATTCTTGATAGATTCCATTCGCCATCAAGACTGAACCACGTCTCGGNTGCAGCACCTCCTGTNGCTACACCTAAAATTACGGCAATCGCCGCCGTNACTACAATCCAAGGGAAGAAACCGATCGCTGTATGGGACCANTCAGCAATTTCNGGCCAGCGNTTGTTCGCCACCATTCNNGTGTANCCGTAGTTTCTCATTTGTTTCATGTATGGTCTAAAAGGACGCCTTCTACGGTGAGGCATGACATTTTCAGGGTCAATGAATAACTTGTGTCCTGCTCGCTGGATCTTNGCATCAAGAACCACATCTTCAGCACCAATGCAACCGTCTTCAAAGAATCCAACTTGTCTTAAGTTTGCCATNCTGTGAGCGCAATTCACGCCCGGNTTGTGTGTAATTGGAACTAGCTTACCTTTGGGTTGAGCACCATATCTAGTACCTGCAGTCATAAATTTAGTACAAAATGCAACGTCTGCACACTTTGCTCCAAATGGGTCCTCGTCTGGCGCAAAATTTGGTCCGCCTACAGCTCCGACTTCNGGGTCTTCGAACCAACGGACTAGTTTTTCTACCCAGTCTAGCGGGGGGATTGTATCATCATCGGTAAACAAGACAAGGTCGTGATCCATCCGTTCGAGCGCATAATTGCAAGCATTTGCTCTATTGCGAGAGGGGTCATCTATCCAAGTAGCTCCATATTTCTCGCAAACCTCTTTTGTATGGTCTTTNGATTTTGAATCGGATATAACAATCTCAAAATCAGGGTATGTCTGCTTTGACAGTCTTTCTAGAACAATATCTAACTCATCAGCATTGTTGATTGTTGGAATTAAGACAGCNACTTTNTACGCCTCGCCATCTTCTTTGAGCAGTGGTTTGACATCTGCCATGCAATNTCCAATTTACACACCTTCATGAAACCTTGTCAAGGATACGCGATGGCTCAATTTTGGTCGATAGTCNCGNGTTTTCNATAAAATCTGATTAGAAGGTTCATAAGCCTCCCAAGTCGCAAATNGCGCATAGGGGTGCTCTCATGTTGAACGTCACAGCCCGTCAAGAACTCATGCGAACAATTGTTGAAACACTAGGAGTTGTCGTTGAGGAAGCAAGACTAGACTTTGGAGAAGATGGATTGGCGGTNAGAGTCGTCGACCCGTCTCATGTTGCAATGATCAAAATGGATGTAGATAGCGCAGCATTCGATACTTGGGAAGTTGATGAAACCAAACTTGGCNTAGAAATGAGGAAATTGAAAGATATCGTTGGTCTTGCTGCCGCAGGNGACATGGTCGAGTTGGCATACAATGATGAATCAGGTCAGGCTACAATCAACATAGGTAGAATCGACCTAAACCTAAGGCCTCTTGACAACACAACCCTNAATCCTCCAAATGTCCCAAGTCTAGAATTACCATGCGGGGTTACAATATCTGGGTCAGACNTCGCACAAGCACTCAGAGCAGCAAGACAAGTGGGAGACCTGGTTAATTTGTCATTAACAGATTCAAAGTTCTCAGTCAACGTAAAGGGTTCCACAGATTCAGTAAATGTTGAATTTTCCAAGGATGAGTTGATGGCTATCGATTGTAATGATGCTGCTAGATCACAGTACTCCTTGACCTACCTTATTCCNCTAGCCAAAATATTCCAAGGAATNGAGAATGTAAANCTTAGGTTCGGAGAAAATTTCCCTCTGAAAATTACATTTGATTTCTCAGATGGTGCAGGACATGTCGAGTATTTCCTAGCACCAAGAGTTGAGGGAGATTTCTGAACTTAATNGGTAACGAAATACAGACAATGATTGTCTTCTAATCCATGNAAGTCAATTTGTTCTAAAATTGTTAATCCGNTTTTTTCGAGTTNTTCTCTTACATTGTTGAAGACTTCTCTTTCTCCGCCCTCAGAGAACCTTTCTGAGGCAGCTTTCAATGAGAGTAGTGCTTTTCCNGAGGGCTTGAGGAATTTCTTCACAGCATCGATGAATATGGTAGCCTGACCTGCCTGACTTACATCTTGTAACAGCCAATCTACTTTGTTAGGGACCATAATCCCCCATGAGTTTAGCTTCCTAGCATCACCTAAGACAGGTACTAAACCTGGTCGTATACTAGAGAGGTGTACTAAATCTCTTAAACAACGNGGAGATAAATCAACAGCTATAATTCTACCATTTTTTTGGTTATCAGAACCACACACATGGTCGTGCAAATGAGAAAGTGAAGTNCCATGGCCAGCACCCAGGTAAAGGCATGTCTCTCCCTCGTCTGGGAGTAGTTCATATTGGGTCTTTNTNGCTCTGGATAATGCTGCCCCAAGCTTTGACCTAGTAGGGTCCCACCTCCGATATTCAACGCCTCTAAATTTGCGTAGTGCCTCTCCGTATTGGGATTTTTTTGGTACAGCATTAAGTGTCCAAATCGACCTACCGTCAATCATAACAGCCCATGANAGTCGGCGCTTCTTGCCCATAAAATCACCTATTAGGCGGACTGGAGTTTTCTGAGCGTATTGCTTCTACTCTCGCAGCAACAGCATTTACAGCTTCTTCTGACCAAACCTCTCCTCCAAATGCATCNCACCTTGCTGCAATACTTGCCTTAGCTGCTACGGTTCTGGCAATTTTACCTCTGACCCATCTTGGGGANCTTGAGATCCATGGATGCATGAAGATATGACCGTGTTTTGGAGAGGGCGCTCCAGTCTTCANATGATTGAAAAACGCCTTNTCGGCTCCTAAGATCTGAAGTGTACCTGCAGGTAGGCGTGCCAATCGATTCCTTCCGTGNGCTTCTACTGAAAGCCTTGCAGCTAGNATCGGCCCAAGCAAAGCGGATAAAGATGGTAAATGCTCAGTGGCTAATTCTCTAACAACATTCTCCATTCTCTCAAGTCTGTTCTTTATCTCCCAAACACTGNTAGCCCAGTCATGCAAACTTTCCCACTCACTTTCGCTGGGCCCTATCGGGGGCATTCCTACACCAAGGTTTGTTGCTAATTCTGAGAGATTTGTTGAATCAATGACCTTGCTTGCAAGGCCTGTTCTATCTTTCTCNAATCTTGCTTCGGGCAAAAACAATCCAACCCATTCAACAAGNCTTCCTTCTATGGTTACATANGAAGAGCGTAATTCATCAGACGCCCTTAGGATGTGTTCTAATCTTCTGTCAGGATCTCCTGCTGCAGCATCTACGCCTCTNTTAGAGAGAAGGATTGCTGCCTTGTCTAAGTATTCAAGNGCTTCAGAACTTGGAAGAGGCCAATCAGCGTCTGGTAGTTCATCGTCTCCATGCAACCTTAATTTAGCATCAGGGAATCGTTCAGAGAGCCTTTCAGCCTCAGGCGTGACGGCTTGATTTGCTATCATATCCATGCGATTACAAACAGAGTCTGTGTCCTTGTATCCATCCCATTCTTCTACATCGAGTATGTTGCCTTCAGAATCTGCGACTGCCGCCGCTCTCCAATCATACCAAAGCCACATGTGTGATGCGAAACATAGCCACTTGATGAATGAATTGCTATTGACTTATCACAAAATTTGATAACTGATGCGGTTCAGGTAATCGTATGTTCTGCCCAAAATGTGGTACGCTATCATTNCCTAGTCCTGATGGGACAATCAGTTGNACAAANTACAAGTGCGGNTANCAAGGNCCTGCCAATCTAAAAGTAAAGGGTGCNGACGGTAAAGAAGTGGATTTGTCAAAGGCATCCTCATCCACTAAAGCAGAAACTAGAGTGTACGAAGTTATCAAAGACTCTGATGAAATGAAGGGTGTTCTAACTGTAGGAGATTACATGTGTCCTAAGTGTGATGCAGTAGAAGTATACTCATATCTTGAGCAAACAAGATCATCTGATGAACCAGAGACAAGAATGCTAACTTGCAAAAACTGTGGTAATGGATGGAGAGAGTACTGAAGTGGTAAATCATGAAAATTCGAGCAATATTAGCTTGTATCATTCTACTCATTCCAGGTTGCATTAGCGAAGAAAGTCCAGATTTTCACGGGAAAGATTTACAAGAATCAGACATATTCCTTTTCACACTAAACGACCAAAACCAATCCTCATATTCATTGGAGGATAATGAAGGCAAAGTGATAGTGTTAGCATTTATCTACACAAGGTGTGATGATGTATGCCTGTTGATTGCACAAAATCTGAAAGTAGTAAAATCGCAGATGACGGAAGATGAATTATCTAAAGTTCAATTCGTATCAGTGACAATTGATTGGAGACACGATTCTCCTGATGTTCTGAATGAATGGGCTACTGAAATGGAACTAGATTGGCCACACCTCACTGATTGGAATTCTGATGAAATAAGAACCACTTATTCTGAGTATGATGTAGTACCATATGATGATGAAACATATGAGGACATACATCTTCAACCAGTTTACATCATCGATACAAACCTCAAAGGTCGCGTAGTTTGGAGTGATTATGATTGGCCAGTAGACCTATTTTTGGATGATTTACGGAAAGTAATTGACTTGGAGAGTTGAAAATGAGATTCAAGGCATTGATGCTTACATTAGTTCTTTTATTGCCTGGATGTTTGGATTCAGAGGGTGAAGAAATTAGGTTCAATGGTAGAAATCTTGAGGGTAGCGATGTATACATGTTCACTCTTGAGGATTCTACAGGCCCACTCTGGAATCTAACCGAACAGGAAGGTAAAGTTGTGGTTCTAGCATTCATATTCACTAGGTGTGATAATACCTGTCCAGTTACAAGTCAAAACCTCAAAGTTGTGTATGAGTCACTTACAGAAGATGAACTGGCAAAAGTTAGTTTTGTTTCAGTAACGGTTGACTGGAGGCATGACTCTCCTTCCGAACTGAATAATTGGTCTGATAGAATGGGATATGATTGGCCTCACCTTACTGGGGCAAAGCAAGCCTTAGATCCTGTCTACGAAAACTATGGAGTATTCCCTGTTGAGCAGGGCGATGATTCAGATGAAGGGTACACAGTAGCTCATCCTTCTCCAACCTACATAATAGATTCAAATCTCAAAGGACGAGTCGTTTGGTCAGATTTTGATTTCCCTGTTGATTTATTTACAGAAGATTTGAGGACCGTAATAGAAAATTACTGACTACTTTTGGCATGATCTGCACCAAAATGTAGAGCGGCCACCTTGGACTAATCTTTCAATGGTACCGCCACATTCGCACGGCTCACCTTCCCTATCGTAAACCTTGAACTGGTGAGGGAAGTATCCCAGGCTTCCGTCAGCAGCCTTGAAGTCTCTGAGGGTAGAGCCCCCTGCTTGAATTGCTTCAGATAGTACGATTTTTATCTCAGTTACGAGTCTCTCGCATTCTTTTTTCTTTAATTTGTTAGCCAATTTTGTTGGAGATATGCCGCTTCTGTTCAATGCCTCGCAGGCATATATATTTCCAACACCAACCACAACCTTCTGGTCGAGTATACAAATTTTAATTGGACTCTTACGATTTTTTAATTTTTGAAAAAGGTCATTCCCTGACCACTCTTCTAGAGGCTCTGGTCCTAAATGGTCAAGCAGTTTGTGAGATTCTCCATCATAGATGTCAAGCATTCCGAACCGTCGGGGGTCATTGTAAACAGACATTGTACCGTCATCTAGGTGAACAACGACATGGTCGTGTTTTCCCTCACTATCTGAAGAATCGAGAGTCCATCGGCCACTCATTCCAAGATGAGAAAGTAAAACGTCGCCACTATCCAAGTCAATTAGCAGGTACTTTGCTCTGCGCCTTACCTTGACGATTCTAGTGCCAACAAGTCGATTTTCTAGATCATCAGGAAAAGGAAATCTTAGTCCCTCTCTTCTGAGTTCTAAGCCGTCGACTCTCTTGCCTGTCCAGGAGCTTGCAAGTCCAGTACGGACAGTCTCAACCTCGGGTAATTCAGGCATAATTCGTCCTCAGTGAATTACATCAATAGTGTTGATGGCTCATTGGGTAAGCAATCTGAAAGCGGTCCAGATGGCTAAACCAATCATTAGTAAGCCTGTAATTAGGTTAAGAATTCGCTGATTATTTTGAATTCTAGTGAGTATTGAAGAATTTGAAAGGACCATTGCAACTAGAACATACCAAATAGTGTCTATCGTCATGCCTAATCCTGCAATTACCCACTTTGTTTCACTAGTCATAGAAGGGTCGAGAACAGTAGATAAGACAGCTAACATAAACACTGCAATTTTAGGATTTAGAAAAGCAATAAAGAATCCTTCCAAGAATCCATCACGATTGCTTTTTGCCTGCTGAATTTCCTGCACTTCAGCACTTAGCATACTTTTACCCAAGTAAAGTAAGAAGAAGATTCCAATGGTTTGCATTATCGTGAAAACATCTGGATATTTTTCCATGATTATTACAAGACCAAAAACAACTGAAATTGCATAAAATCCGAAACCGATTCCGTGTCCAACCGCACAAGACAAGCCTCTTGCTCTGCCACCGATCATTGTATTCCTAAGCACAACAGCAACAGATGGTCCTGGTGAGGTTGCTCCTAGAATGAACATAACTGCAGCCGCAGCGATTGCAGTTAGGTCCATGGTAACGCCAGAACTAATGCAGTGATGATTCTTGTGTTAAATCATGATAGGTAACCGATGTTGAATGCTCCAAGTAACCTTGATGTCTCTTTTGATGCTCTATCAAAGTGAGCTTGAAATTCAGCATTATCTAAAACTGCTACTGTTGCTTTAACTAAAGATTCTGAAGCACTTGGACGTTTCTTTTCACCTTCGCTCGCCATGTATGGCCATAGCAGTACCACCATTTTGTACCTTTGTGTAAATGTATCAAATGACTTCATGCGTGGAATATTACGGAATCCTGAGTTTGAATTCCGGTATGTGGAATCGCTTTTTCCACAAGAGGTAATTTCCTCTTCACTACCCGGAAAGAAATTGGACTTTTGGCCCTTGTTGATAGGCCTGCCATAGCGAGCCTTCTCCTAGCCTTGTGTTTGGCAGCCACGGCTTTTTTTGCTCGTCTTCTTAATTCTGCTAATCCATAGTGTTCTGCTATTGGAGATTCTCTTGATTTTGTATCTATCCACCATTGCTCACTACGAAGGGTTCGTTGACGAATTATTTCACTACTATTCAAATTAAATGCTGCAATACACGGATCTTTGTGATTGTGTGCACTTGTATCCATTGCTAACCAAGAGGGTCTTCCATCATCTAAATGAATTTTTGAATGTGCGACATGTCCAACTTTTCCAAACTTTGAAGTTGGTGTGTGACCAAACAAAACGGTTCTATTTTCGTCAATTGGTAGGTTATGTCGAAAGAAGGCTCCACGTATCCAAAGTAAAGTCTTCTCATCCTGCATCTCGATGTCCTTGTGGGGATTATATCCTGCGTGAACCAATCTCCAGCGGTCAAGGACAATGTGGCTAGGTAAATCTGCCAACCAGGCACAATCTTGAGCGAATCTAAGTTTTGCTAAGTGTAAATCTCCTTCCGCAGCTACAATGTAAGAGCCCCATGTAGAAGCACCTCCTTTTTTCATCCATGTTGTGTTAAGCTCAATGCTTGTTGCTTGGAGGGATTGGATTGCCATTTGCTCATGGTTTCCTTTTATGGCGACAATTTGTGGATGTTCTCGAATGTAAGATAAAACACCTGCTGAATCCGGACCTCTATCAATCATATCTCCAAGCAAAACGACTCTATCTTCCTCATCCAGTCGCAACCTGTGAATCAAGGCCCTCAATGTTCCAAGATGACCATGAATATCTCCTACTACCCAAACACGGTTACCTGCAGATAAACGAGCTTCAAGGTCGGCCTCTGTACCACGGTCTCTAATCGCCGGGGCACGACGGATGTCGTTATTGACTCCCATTGGATATCCACCGGAGAGATGCTTCTCTCCGTTCCCACGGCACATATGACGGTATATTGTCTTCGGTTGATTTGAATAGGAAAAATGCCGTTTTGAGGACTTTTTCCTATTTTTCGTACCGGATAATTGTAAAAAGTACAAATTTTATTCCAGCAAATCTGCAAATGCTTGTAAAACGGCAAAACTCGGTCTTATCTTT
>NZLM01000049.1 GCA_002694245.1 Methanobacteriota archaeon | reverse complement strand
TGTGTATTCTATGTAGAATCTAACCCTCACTCCACTTCAAATCTGACAAATGTATTGAATCAAGGTATGACGGGAGGAGTCGGTAATTACACTGTTGAAATTCCAGTAAATTCGACTAATGAAGGCAAGATATCTTTGACTAACTTGATCGCAATCCACATCCCAGGAGCGCCAAATTTGTCGCTTCCAATAACGCCAACATTAACCCTTGTTAGCGCAACTCCAGAAGAGGTGATGCTGGCTTGGGACGATCGTTTTGAATTCGGTGAGGATTTTGTTGAATTTGAAATATTCAGACTAAGTTCAGCAAACCAGGTTGTTGATTTGCTTGACACATACAACACAACCAGGGATAACGTCACAACTGACTCCAATGTAACTGTCGGCTCTACATATTGGTACCAAGTAAGGTCCGTACATACATTTGGAATTACATCCAACCTGTCCAATACCTTGGAAGTAACAATACCATACCCTTCTCCTCCATTACCAATCGAAGGTCTATCACTGACAGATACTCCTTCTGACGAAGGAGGAAATTTACATCTGACGTGGAACCATTCTACAGATGATTTTGATTTTTACAGGATTTACTTGGAAACAACTCAATTCACTAATGTTGCAGACAAGATACCCCAATCAAATATCAGTTCAAGTGAGAATTCTACTACATTCACTGGTCTGGTAGATGGTCAGCAATATTGGGCAGCCGTAGTCGCTGTTGATCAGTACGGAAACAGCACAGATGAAGTTAATTCTGTGGGACCAACATACCCACGAAATGATGTTCCGCAAACTCTTGATATTGAATTGGCAATTACGCAAGAAACTAGCATTGGATCACCATTCAGCCTATCGATACACCCACACATCGATGGAGTGTACACAATTCCTCATGGAACGGTTCAAGTTTCTATGCAGACCTCGCAGGGAGTATACCCCATTTCATCTGCATGGGGCAACATAAGCGTAAACGACTTTTCGGAATTAATTTCATCCGCTGATGAAATTAGTGGCGAGGTAATTTTCTGGGTAAACTATTCTGGGCATGACGGCGATGAGCAAACAAGGTCAACTGCTCCAGCATCAGAATTTGCTTCGACAGTTGTGACAGTCAATGCAAACCTGTATGCAAGCGAATCATCATATCAATTAGATTGGGAAAATGAAACGAACATCAGAATTAATCTCGAAGCATCATTAAGCACACAGCAATCTCTGCTTGATGGAACAATCATACTTTGGACTGCATATAACGAATCTATGAACACCTCTGTTTCTGGAACAGAAACAATATCTAACGGAATTTCACAGTTTGTTGTGAATTCGCCATATGGAGGATTACTGTATGTAAATATCACACAACCAACCTGGATAAATGTTGGAGATGTTCCGCTTGTCATTAATCTGATTGGCTATGGGGAAACAGTCGATCAAAATAATTCAGATGAGAATGAAACCATAGAAGAAGAGTGGAGTCCAAGTATCATGTTGGACGTTACAGTTGACTGTGGTGAGGTGGAGATAGATCCAGAGATAAACCAAAGGCTTGATTGTACGATTGCAAATCCAAATAATTACTCAATCGAAGTCTCTCTTGAAGCTGATGGATGGTCACAGTGGCCAGACTACATTCTGTTTGAACCAGTATCTGGGCAGACTTCATTCATGTTAGAGGCCGATTCACAGACCGCTTTCGAAATCAGAGTCGTAATTGTAGAGAATTTATCTCAGAGCGGTTTGACATCTGGTATGATTGAACTGGATTTGAGACAAGGGCCGGTCGAGTATACTTTCCCAAATGACAAACCATTGACATTTGATATTCAATGGACACTGAAAGGAGAGGACGTTGTCGTAGATCCTGTGATTCCCGAGGATAATAATACAGAAAACCAAACCTCGACATCAACTCAAGAATCATCAAATAGCACCGTGTTAATCATTGGTACTGTAGTTGGTATTGCAGTAATTGGAATGGTTGTATTCATTGTCCTGCGAGTCAGGAATAGCGACTTGGAGGATTGGAACGAGGATGACTTAGATATGGAACCAGATGTAGAGGTTGATCGAATATCTAAACCGTTACCAGTCGGAGTGGCGCTAGATGAATTCCAAGACAAAACGATAGTTGACGAATCTCCCGATAGGCCAGACGTAATCTCTGATTTTGAAGAAGATTCATACTACGAAGAAAATGTTCAGGAATATGAAGAAGAGTATGAAGAAGAATATCAGGAGTCAAGTAATGACGATTCTGGAATCACTATTGATGAGCATGGGACAGAATGGTATGAGGACGAGGTTGGAGTCTGGTGGTATCGTGATCCTGGCGAAGAGGACTGGTCAGAATTTGTGGAGTAATTTCGTAAATCATTTGAATAAATCTGGAGAGGGACTTCTATGACCGGCCAAGCATCCTATGACCTTGTATTGCACAAGGATGCTGACCCAACAACTAGTGGGGTTGCAATTTGTGGATTCTCCACAGTGGGAATGGTAGGTGTGATTGCCGCTTCGCATGTAATTAGTCAATTAAAATTGAATCAATTGGGAACTGTGTTAAATCCTGAGTTCCCCGCAATGGCACTAGTTCATCATGAGGTTCCAAAACATCCAGTAAGGGTGTATCAAGGAGATGGCGTTGGCGTCTTTACTGCCGAGGTAAGATTTGGGCCAGAGAGAGATATTTTGTTCGCAAATACAGTGCTAGATTGGTTCACAAAGGGTGGATTTGATCGTTTGATTGTCATCGACGGTGTCGCTCGAGAAAATATGGATGATAGAGAAGATTCTCTGTATGGAGTGGGCTCTTCGAAAGCTGAAAGAGATCGTTTGAAAAAGGCAGGAATAGAACCAGTTCGCCAAGGTATTGTTGCAGGCATTGCTGGATACCTAATCGCAGAAGGGGATAGGCTTGGACTTGACGTGACTGCGATACTTGCTGATTGCAATCCTATGTATCCAGACGCTAGAGCTGCAGCATTAGCAATTGAAGCAGTTAGCGATTTAACAGGTATAGACATCCCTCTTTCATCCTTACTTGAGGATGCCAGAAAGATTGAGGATAGCGTGAGAGAAGTATTCGAAAATTCACAAACAATGCTACCTGCTCCAGAAGATGAAATCGATCCTTCATTTGGATGATTTTGCAACATCTAAGACGGTGTCCCAATCAGCATCTGTGGCAAACATAGGCTCTGGCATCTGGCAATGGGCCATCTCAAAGCCCCTCTCTGCAAGACCCTGTTTCATTGCTTTCATTGAGGGAAGTTGACCGATTCCCGCAGCAGCACCTAGGTCATCAATCGCAACGAGTAAATGGTCTTGTGAAAGTAAACTCGCAGACTCTGACAGGTGCCTAACCGTACGCTCGATTTCCCTTCTTGAGTGTTCGATATCCTTTTCACTCCAGTCGGCAGGATAATCAGATTCTTGCCCTGCGCAAATTTTCAGTGCCCTCTCTACAGTCATTCTTTGAATTATTTCAGCATTAAAAATAGGCCCAGTCCACATAGGTCCAGAGAATTTACCCGACGGCTGGTCAGAAAAGTGATACGGTTGTGACCTAATTCTGTAACCGATATTGTTTCGCCATTCTGAAGCAATTTCCTTTGATTTTTTCAATAAAACACTGACTCTTACATGGTGTCCATCAAACAACGATAGAATTGGGTGAATTGATTTGTCATGCATTGCAGCAATCCTTGCGATTGTAGCAAGTAAAATTCTTGTTGCATCATCATACATGTAAGAGTCAACAATTCCTGTAGAGCCATACCTTCTGGCAGCACTCGTTTTTGCAGAACCACACAAAGCTGCAGTATCTGTTGCTGTAACCTCGAGTACGCCTACCCTTGAGATTGATTGTATTGCAGAATCAAGGAATGACACTGGTGAGCCAAAAGGGTCGACATCTATCCATTGAAACGGAGCATTCACCATAATTTTTCTAGCATCTCCATTGACCCATTGAATACCATCAACAACTTTTCCTTCCTGGTCAGTTTCGAACCTGTTTGCCTCTGAAACCCATTCTTTGTCATCACCAACAGGATGTTCTTTGTGAGATCTGATTCCCCAATCAAGTGCATCTCTATCCAAGTCATTTGCAGTAACCCTAAGTCTATCCTGGTTTGGGATTTCTTTTCTCCATCTTCGACATCTAACCCCTGTAGCACAGAGGGCATCAAGGGCCCTGATTGGCTTTGTATGTGGAACTAACCAATCATGTTCTAGTGCGTCCGCTAATAGTAGTACAGATCTGGTCCTTGCAGGAGCCATTGCAGGATTAAGAAAACCCTCACCAGTCTTGGCAGCTGGACCTCTTGGCATATGAGATGGTCTCTCTTGGTGGTCTCTAAGGTGGACAGCGGTCCTTCCTTCTAGCCAAATATGGCCAGGCCATCCCTCTAAATCCATCGAAAAAACCTCAATAGTGCTCGAATAATACTTCAGGGTTCACGTGACTAACCTTTCTTCCATTGTTGACAACTTCACCAATCACTGAGCAGCCCGGTAACCTCTCATCGAGCCAATCACAAACAGACTTTGCTACTGACGATTCTACAGCTATTATCATCCCACAACCCATGTTAAATGTCCTGTGCATTTCTTTGTCTGAAACATTTCCATTTTTTTGTATCCAATCAAACTCCGGAAGAATTGGCAGTGGATTGGATATATCCCATCCAAGAGTATCATGTAATCTCAATAGGTTCGACAACCCCCCTCCTGTAACATGGCAAATTCCGTGAATCATGCTTCTATCACATGGGCCATTTGTTATGAGGTCAACAATAGGGTCACAGTAAATTTTGGTAGGGTTTAGGAAAATTTCTCCGAGCGTTAATGGGCCATCTCTGAACCTTTCAATCCTACCATCCTCGACAATGAACGGTGCTTCATCTTCCCACGATGAACCGCTATGAGACATTACATTACGAACCAATGAATAACCGTTAGAGTGAACTCCGGATGAAGGGATTCCAATGAGTAAATCGCCTTCAGATAGATTAGCTCCGGTAATTTCAGTGCCTTTCTTCAACCAACCCAATGCCGTTCCAGATAGGTCCAACTCATTGACAATTCCTGGAAGGCTTGCTGTCTCACCACCAGCCAATGTTACACGAGCCCGCTTGCATGCCTCGGCTAGACTTGCACCAATTGCAGAGTGAACCTCTTTGCTTGGCTTAGGTACTGCGATGTAATCTACGAAGGCGATTGGTTCAGCACCAACGCATAACAAGTCATTAACATTCATCGCCATGCAATCTATNCCAACGCCAGCCCAGTGGTTCAGTTTTGTTGCAATGGATAATTTCGAGCCAACTCCATCCGTAGCTAGTGCGAGATAGTTATCTCCAAACTCAACTAATCCACCAAATCCACCAGGGAGATCTACAGGTGCACCAGGAGTTCCTGGTTTTCTNACAGACTTAGTCAGCGCACCGACTAGAGCACCCACNGCGCTTCCTTCAAGGTCAATATCAACCCCGCTTCCAGCGTAATCTAGACCTTCTGCCATGTAACTACCCAAATACTCTCATTTCATGATAATGACGGTTGAATCTGTTTTGCAANCCAGGGCAGAGAAAGGTCCAATCTGTGGTCAATACCGCTGTGGGTGCCTTCGAATTCCTCCCACTCGTGCTCAATACCTAANTCGGTCATTCTCTGATGTAATTGTCTTAACCCATATTGGATGTTATACTGATCAGCGTTACCAACGTCTATCCAACACGGGGGGAGNTTTTGGTNAGTNTCTATCATAACTAGAGGGTCCCATGATTTCCAGTCAGCCCACTTTTCATCGTCAAAAACTCCGCGCTCATCAACGGGTAGACTACCATCGCTGTACGTAGCGGCCATTGCTAGAATCATCAGACTGTGAAAATCATCACCCTTGATGGATTTCGAGGTNNTGATATTCTCAAGAAAGGAACTTTCTCCCCCAGCAATTGAAATCTGGGTCAGTGTAGCTGCCATCTCTATTCCGAATAATAATTCAAAACCACAGTCTCCAGAATGNCAAGCAATAGCACTCCAACAATCATCCAACATTCCCCTTACAAGCGAACCATATCCTCCTGATGATTTTCCAACCAAACCAAATCCTGAAATCTTGTATCTTGCATTAAGTTCTCTAATCAAGTCTTCTTTCAGCCACGTTCCCCAGTTACCCATTATTTGAGAGTCGATATACTGATTTCCACCCATTGATGTGAATGTATCTGGCATGACNAGAATAGANGGAGGCATCTTACCTTCCTTGACCAGTCTTTCATGCCTTTGTGGCAGGGTNTCAGAAAANGCTCGCCAATTTGCTCTAGCAAACCCAGTCCCGGTAAATGGTGCGAGGTATATTATACAGGGCATTTCTGTAGACTCATTTGGTGGAATATGGACCACAATTTCTCTTTCTANTGGGTCTCCTAACNCGTTTTCAAGGTTATTAGATGAAAATGAAAACCTCTCGATTTTTCCTCTGATAGGTTCAAAAGAGTGCGCGGGCATGGTANGGGGATGGGCTTCAAGGAAATGTGCTTGGCGGTATTCCAATGGAAGCCTTTGGAGGTTGAATGATGCGAATAAGTTCCAATGGAAATCAAGGGGAAGAAATTGACAATATCAATCATTATATGGTATCGACAATGGCTGGCAATGTCCGGCAGGGGGATTTGACATGACTATACAGGAATTTGACCTGCCAGCGAGATGGAGAACATTACTACTTGACAATTACAGCGAGGCGATTCACAACCTCGAGGTATCATGGCCTGATTTACAGTCCCTTGAGGTATCATATCGAGAAATAGAATCCTTTGATCCAGATTTTGCTTTGTCAATTATTGAGGAGCCAGAAAATAATACACAGGCTGCAAACCAAGCACTCAGCCAACTATTGTCAGAGTTAGGGTCGCCGAGGATAGTTGCTTTTGTTAGAATCATAGATTTACCTCCCGACTCTACAAGAACCGTAAGGCAACTAAGGAGTGAGGATCTAGGTTCTATGATTTCAGTAGAAGCCATTGCGACAAAAATCGGTAAGGTTCTTCCAAGAACCTATGAAGGGTGTTTCGTATGTGTTGCATGTGGTCANCAAACTAGGGTAAGCCAACCAAATGAACAAGAACTAATTGAGCCAATCGAGTGCTTCGAGATAGATGGCGGTTGTGGAAGGAAGAAGGGCCAAACAAGATTTGTCCAAAGAGTTGAAGAATCGATCTTGATAGATACACAGTTCATCGAATTACAAGAGCCTCCGGAGAATCTTCGTGGCGGAGTACAACCCGAAAGAATACTATGCATTGCTGAGCATGATTTAGCAGGAAACCTGAATCCAGGAGATAGGGTAACAGCTAATGGTATGCTATTTGTTAGGTCACAAAGAAAGTCTGGTAAAGAGACACCTATTTTTGATATCTTTATGCGAATACATAGCATNCANAGAGAGAACATACCACTGGAAGAAATCCAAATTTCTGAAGATGAGGAAAGAGAGATTAAAGATTTAGCCAGAAGAGANGATATTCACGACCTGTTAACTAACTCAATTGCACCATCAATTTTCGGAATGACTAGACAAAAAGAGTCACTGATGCTACAATTATTTGGCGGAGTTGCATCTAAAGCAAAAGATGGAACAAGGCTACGTGGCGATATTCACATCNTGTTGATGGGTGACCCTGGTGTTGCGAAATCACAACTTCTGTCCTACATGTCGCAAATTTCCCCCCGTGGAAGATTTACTTCGGGAATGTCAGCGTCTGCTGCAGGTCTGACTGCTGCTGCTGTACAAGATGCTGCCGCCGATGGCCGGTGGACATTAGAAGCGGGTGCACTCGCNCTTGCTGATTTGGGATTAGCAGCAATAGACGAGTTCGACAAAATGAACGAGAATGATAGNTCCTCNATGCACGAAGCAATGGAGCAGCAGAGAATATCNATATCCAAGGCTGGAATAAATGCAACACTGTCTACTAGATGTGCAATCTTAGCNGCAGCNAACCCAAAGGCTGGCAGATTCCAATCAGTTTCAGAAGTTCCCTTTACNCAGCAAATCAATCTAAAGCCAGCATTAATNTCTCGATTTGATGTAATATGGCTGCTAACAGATCAACCNGCTGCAGATCATGACACTATGATTGCCAACCATATTATGAGNAATAGAGCTGAATCAACNCCTGAAATATTGATCGAACANGGAAGTGCATCNGACCCTTCAAAATTAGCAGCAGAATCTGGAGTTGACAAAAAGAAAGGAGTTGTTAATCGCGAACTAATACGTAAATACGTTGCATATGCAAAGCGAACTATACATCCACAACTAACTGACGAAGCAAGAAAAGCCCTCAGAGAATTTTATGTTGAAACTAGAAGACAAGGCGGAGAGTCTCATGATTCAATTTCAATCTCAGCCAGAGCGATTGAAGGATTGTATCGTTTAGCTCAAGCCTCAGCAAGAGTCAGACTCTCTCAGGAAGCTACGATAGATGACGCAGAACGTTCTATTCGGTTGACAAGATTTTGGAGACACGAACTCATGGGAGAGAACTATGATGAAACAACTCTCCAGTCCGGCAAAAAAGCGACAGCAAGAAATCGCGAGCGTTCAATTTTGGAAGTTGTAAGAAGGATCTACTCAGAAACAGGTGCTGTAGTTGCTCTTACAGATGTACTAACTGAAGCTGGTCGCCTAGATATTAGTAGAGATGCAGCCGAGGATATTATCGAAGCATTGTGTAGAGATGGCCGACTGATGAGACCGGGCGGGTATGATACCCTGCAACCAGTCTGATTCGATGCTCTCATATTGATGTGACATTACAGGTGTTACCATGGAACCGGAAGGGGATGTGACAAATCCGGCATCTCTTGATCCCGAAAGTCTTGGTTTCATGTGTGGTATTGAGGTACATCAACAACTTGCTACAGGCAAGCTACATTCTCGGCAAGTCGGAGAGATGCATGACGTAACAATCGAGACACTTCCTGAAACTTGGCCACGTTATGCTAGACGGCTTCGCACATCATCTGGAGAAGGAGGAAAAGTCGATGTTGCTGCTAGATTCGAAGCGAAAAGGAATCGATCATTCATCTACTGCCAATCTCCAAACTCGGGGCTAATCGAGTTAGATGAACAACCCCCTCTACCTCATGATTTAGATGCACTGGATATTTCTCTAACAGTTTCTGGTATGATTAATGCTCATCCTGTGCCACTATTACAAACCATGCGTAAAACTGTCGTCGATGGCTCAAACACAAGTGGATTCC
>NZLM01000048.1 GCA_002694245.1 Methanobacteriota archaeon | reverse complement strand
TGAAAATCCAAGAACCCCAAAGGGTTGCACTGTTATCGCTTACTCCCCTACCACTGAAGTGACGTGAAGGCGCGAATGCTGCAAACAAATCCTCTGACACATTTGTTTCATCATACCAGTCAAACTCCTGAATGTTATCCTCATCTATGCCCCATTCAATGAGATGATACTTCACCCCAAGTGGAACATAGAACATCGAATCTGACAATTCTCTGACTGTATTCTTGTCAAGATGGTCGTAGTGATCGTGAGAAATAAAGACGTAATCAATTTCTGGTAAGTCATCAACAGTGTATTCGTGTTCGTAAGGGAATGGGCTAGGACCGAGTGATAGAGGGCCGGCTCCGCCTGTGCTAAACACAGGGTCTGTTATCATCGAAAATTCATTTGTGTGTAGTAAAACGGTTGAGTGACCGAACCAAGACACACTAAACTCACCTTCTTCCAAGTCCTTCAAATTGAACTCCTTGGAAGGCAAAACTTCGTCTGGTGAGCGACAATTGTCGCTAACCATGTATTGACCAAGGGTATCCCAGGTTGATGTTTCATCATTTGATAAAGCAGTGGCTTCTACGTTCTCGAAGACACCATCATTGTAGTTGGGTGAATCGTATTCTGGTGCCTCACCACCAAAATCTTCGGAGAAATTGACTGCTATTGTTGTTGCAAGAACCATTACTGCAACTAATACTACAATAATCAATGACAACAATTTGAATTTCCTTACTCGACTTACCCTTTGCAGACTTTTCTCATTCTTTGTGAATAATTTCGTCTTTGCCAACAGGTTAACTGCTAACCAAAATACTGCAATAATGACCAGAATGACATTTACTGAACGAAGATTTCTTCCCTCTGCCCAAAGAATAAGTGATCCTAGAAAAAGGATGTATCCTAACCTATCATTCCCTGATTGGAATAGTCTTGCAGTGAATGACGGCTCTAAGACTGGGTCTTCACCGACACCAGTTTCATTATCCATGAAATCACCTAGTGATTTTCACATTCTGACTTTTTTCCCAGTGATGGCTCTCCAGATGCGCTGTAGCGGGTCATAATATCTGTCAACCACTCTTTCCTTTAGCTGGATAATCGCATCATCGGTAATCTGTATTCCTGCAGGACAAACCTCAGTACAGCATCTTGTGATATTACAATATTCAACACCAAATTCATTCTTTATTTCTGGTAGACGATCCTCTTCGTCCAATGGATGCATCTCATATTGAGCAAGCCTGACCAAATTTCTGGGCCCTGCAAACTCATCGAATAGCTGGTGATCACGAAGCACGTGGCATGTGTTAACACACAAGAAACACTCGATGCATTCTCTAAATTGTTGTACACGATGAGCCTCATGTTGATTGAATTCCCAATTCATTTCTTCAGGCCCTTTAATCGGTTTAATTCTCTGAGCGACATCATAATTCCAAGAAACATCTGTAACCAAGTCCTTGACATGTGGGAAAGATTTCATTGGTCTTACTTCAATGGGTTGTCCTTCTGGCGTTTCAGCAACAACATCTGACATCCTAGTCATACACATAAGGCGTGGTCGTCCGTTTATTTCTGCACTACAAGAACCACACTTGCCAGCCTTGCAGTTCCACCTCACTGCTAAATCCGGCTCTTGTTCGTGTTGAATCCTGTGCATGCAATCCAAAACGACCATGCCTTCATCTAGTTCGAGATCGTATTCCTCTAGGCTTGCATCGTCTCCTTCTCCTCTCAGGACATTGAATTTCTGGGTCTTTCCTTTTAGAGACATCAATTGCCACCTCCTTGTTCAGCGGCTCTTTCAGCAATCATTGCTTTTACTTCCTTGATTGCATCTTTCAAATCGCCACGCATTTCTTCAACCTCTTCTTGACGAATTTTGATTTCACCATCTTCCATCCAGCAAATATTCAGGTTCTTNCCCCAGAATTCATCNTCATGACCTGGGAAGTCATCTCTNGTGTGNCCNCCTCTACTCTCTTCTCTTGCAAGTGCAGCNAGAGTTGCTACTGTAGAAATATCCACCATNTTTTTCAAATCAAGTGCTTGATGCCATCCTGAGTTGTATTTCCTGCTAGTTCCNGGGAAGCANTTCTTTTCCCTTTCTGAGAATTTCTTNAGATCAACTAAGGCTGATTCAAGTTCATCCTTTACTCTGATGATACCGACCTTATCTTGCATCATGTCTCTCATTTCATCGTAAATTAGGCCAGGGTTTTCTCCTTCGCCTCTGTTTAATGGTGCTAGCATTTCTTCGATTGCTGACTGGACTTGATTTTCATCTATGCTTGGTTGTGCGAGGTCTGCAGCTCTCTTTGCAGCATGTTCTCCTGCTCTTTTACCGAATACAATCAAATCTGATAATGAGTTACCTCCTAATCTGTTTGCTCCATGTAGTCCACTTGCTACTTCTCCACAAGCAAATAGTCCAGGAACTGTGGTTTCTTGAGTCTCTGCCTCAACAGTAACCCCACCCATGACATAGTGTGCAGTCGGACCTACTTCCATCGGTTCCTTGGAAATATCTACTCCTGCTAATTCCTTGAATTGATGGTGCATAGATGGCAGCTTTGCTAAGATTGCCTCTTCACCTCTGTGTGAAATATCGAGGAAGGCTCCTCCGTGTGGGCTGCCCCTGCCAGCCTTTACTTCGCTATTGATCGCCTTTGATACAACGTCTCTTGTTAACAACTCAGGCGGTCTTCTGACGGTTGCGATTTTACCAGAAACAACCTCTTCTACCCACTGGTCAGATTCTTCGATTGTTTCAGCGTGATCTCCTTGGAACATCTCCGGGACATAGTTGAACATGAATCTCTCTTGGTTACTGTTTAGCAGCCTACCTCCTTCTCCACGAACTCCCTCAGTAACTAGGATTCCGCGAACTGACGGAGGCCATACCATTCCAGTTGGGTGAAATTGAACGAATTCCATATCCCTTAACTCCGCTCCAGCCCACAGTGCTAGGGCGTGACCGTCCCCGGTGTACTCCCATGACCCTGAGCAAACAGACCAGCATCGTGTGATACCGCCAGTTGCTAGAACAACAGACTTTGCAGAGAATGCGTGGAAATCACCGTCTACTCTTGTGTATGCAACACAGCCGGTTACTCTATCTCCTTCTTTCAAGAGGTGACGTACGGTATATTCAGTGAACATGTCAATGCCTTCATGTATTCCTCTTTCCTGTAATGTGCGGATTATCTCCAAACCAGTAGCATCGCCAACGTGAGCGAGCCTAGGGAAAGTGTGGCCACCGAAGTTACGCTGATTGATTAGATTCTTTGGAGTTCTATCGAATACTGCGCCCCATTGTTCCAACTCTCTTACTCTGTCTGGAGCTTCTTTTGCATGATATTCGGCCATGCGCCAGTTTGCTAGCCACTTACTTCCTTTCATCGTATCATGGAAGTGAACTTTCCAACCATCTCTAGGGTCTGCATTTTGAAGTGCTGCTGCACATCCACCTTCAGCCATTACTGTGTGAGCCTTTCCTAGTAGTGATTTTGTGATAATAGCGGTTTTTGCACCTGTTCTGGCGGCTTCAATCGCCGCTCTGAGGCCTGCGCCTCCCGCACCGATGACAACTACATCGTATTCGTAGGATTTGTACTCCTCCGCCATTTCAAGCACCTCCGATAAGAACAAGGCTGAAATCGGTAATCATCCCCTTTGAACAAGCGATTGTCCAAGCATCTCCAACGAATACAAGAACTAGAGAAATCCAAAACCAAAATCCGTGAGATCTGTTGATTACACTGATCTTGGAAAATAGTGCACCTCGAAGTTTTGCTACTCCGCTAGCCCACCTGTCCAACATGCCACCCGCTAGGTGACGCAAGGCGTGGCATGATGTGACATAAAATGTCAAACAAACCGCTTCCAAAGTGAGAATAATTGTCCCACCGGAAACGCCGTATCCATTGTTTGAGAAAGTCATGGTGTGAGTGATGTCCCACCACTTAATCAGCAATATTGGAATAACCATGTAGAGGAAATATCTGTGAAGATTGTTGACTAAGAAGAGGCGCTTTTCTCCCTTGTAGCCAATCTTCTTGTTGATTTCTGGCTCATCTACCCAACAAGCAACAGGACTTGCGAAGAAAGTTCTGTAGTAAACACGGCGCATGTAGTAACAGGTTCCTCTGAATGAAAATGGGATCCAGAGGATCAAAACTGCTGCATTTACCCAAGAAGGATGGTTCCAATTTGCGAACATATCCCATTCCAGAACATTTGGAGAGAACATCGGTGAAATTACATGAGCTCCGTTGACGGTATAGTCGATGTGATCAGAGAAAAAAACCACTCGCCACAAGGTCCACAAAACGGCCAATATCAAGCCTATTCCCATTATTGTTGGTTGTGCCCACCACTTGTCTATTCGGTTTGTTCGGCCCATTCCATTTAGCATTGGAAGTTTGATCCCTTCACCCATTAGGTACACCAACCGCGCCCCCTTCGGGGGCGGATATAACAAGCCAGTCACCAAGGGCCTTTTGACCTGTTCGGCTCCTGTTCATGCCAATGATGAGTAATCGACTTCAGCTTCGACCATTTCTATCTCATCAACATCCATCTGAGCGAGTTGTAATTTACCAGAAAGTTCGTCATTTACTGCATGCCAGTAAGAGTAAGCTTCGATTACCCAAATACCTGATTCTCGGGTTCCGTTTCCACTACCCTTGACACCACCGAATGGCAAGTGAGCTTCCGCTCCGGTAGTTGAATTATTGATGCCTGTCATTCCTGCCTTAATACCTGTCTTGAACCTGTAAGCTTCCAAACGATCGTTGGTGTAAATGGCACTTGATAATCCGTAAGGGCTAGCATTTGCCAGATGTAATGCATGGTCGAAATCCTTTGCTTTTACAACTGTGACTGCCGGACCAAATACCTCTTCGTGGAAGCACTTCATATCTTCAGTGACATCTGTGTATAGGTGGGGCCACATGAATACTCCCTCGTCAGGATTTCCAAGGAAGTTGGTTGGGGTATTTCCTTCTGTAATTCTACCCTTGCCCCACAATTTTGTCGCACCATCAGCCTCAATCATCTCAATTCCCTTTAGGAAATCGACAGCATATTTCTCAGAGAGCATTGCTCCATACAGCACGTCTTCCTGGTGCAAAGAATCTCCAATTCTGGTTGACTCGACCTTTTTCATGAGTTTTTCCATGAATTCTTCATAGATATCTTCATGCAAAATCAGGTTGCCTAGGCTTGTGCATCTTTGTCCTGCAGTACCAAAACCACCCCAGTAAGCTCCTGCTACTGCGTTATCGATATCTGCTGATGGCATTACCACGAGCGGATTCTTACCACCTAATTCCAAACTGCAAGATACTAGGTTTCTTCCGCAAACCTCTCCTATTGCCTTACCTACACCAGTACTTCCAGTAAATGATATTTTGTTGATTAATCCTTCATCCACCGCATCTACGATGTATTGCCCTGCGCCGCTTCCTTTACCGTGAACGAGATTAATCACTCCATCCGGCAATCCTGCCTCGTGCATGACTCTAGCAAGGGCAAAAGATAGCAGTGGAGAATCTTGAGGAGATTTCCAAACACATGTGTTGCCACAAATAATTGCTGGAATCATTTTCCAAAACGGAACAGCTGATGGGAAGTTGCAGGCATTGATAATTCCACAAACTCCAAGGGGTCTGCGATATGTGAACAATTCCTTATCTGGTAACTCTGAATTGACTGTTTGTCCGTAGAGTCTTCTTCCCTCTGATTGGAAAAACAGGCATGTATCAATTGCTTCTTGTATTTCTCCACCACATTCTTTGACTGTCTTTCCAATTTCTCTAGCTTGTAATCTAACTAGGTCTTCCTTGTGCTCCATCAATAGTCTACCCATGTTACCAATTATTTGGCCTCTTGTTGGTGCTGGAGTAGAGGACCAAGATGCCAGTGCTTCTCTAGCAGCGGCAATTGCATCATGCACATCCTCTCTGGTAGAGAGTGGGAACTCTCCTACCTCATCGCTAAGGTTAGCAGGATTCACGCTCAAGAATGTTGAACCATCTGAAGAAGATTTCAGTCGACCGTTGATGATATTGTAACCCCTAACCTTTGGTAGGTCATGAGGATTTTGATTTTCCATAAACTCTAGACCGGCTTCAAGAATGTGCGTCATGACACTGCGTATTGGATTAGGGACATGAATCCTTTCATTGACCAAGACAACTCACAAATCTGTATTCACAAAAACAACGGGTTAATACATATCGTTCAACTAGTTCTCAATTACCCGGAGGGGTGTAACCATGTCAGATGACAATAAGGATTCCATTTCACTAAAGGTGTCAAAAGCTATTCCAAGTGACGTAGGTCATGGCCGTGCGAGAATTAGCGGCGAGAATGGACTTGACCTGAAGCCCGGAGACATTATTGAGATTAAAGGTGAAAATCGTTCAACTGCAGCCATATACTGGAGAAGTCGTCCTGAAGATGCCAAAATGGATATAATCAGAGTTGATGGTATCATCAGGAAAAATGCAGGTGTAAGTCTAGGAGACAAAGTATCTGTTTCAAAGGTCGAGGCAAAGGTCTGCACTAAACTTGTTCTCTCTCCCGTGATGGCAAATAAGCAGAAGGTAAAGTTCGGTCCTGGCATAGAAGGATTCGCCAGAAGAGGGCTAAACAAGAGACCTGTTGTCGCAGGAGATAGGATCTTTATTCCCGGAATGACTCTCTTTGCTGAGGCATTACCTTTTGCAGTACTACAAACAACTCCTAAGGGAATAGTCCAAGTTAACTCAGATACTGACATCGTAATCAAAGACGAAGCGATCGATGATGACGATGTTGGTCAATCACAGGGAATTACTTACGAGGACATTGGTGGTATAGGTAGCCAATTACAAAAAGTAAGAGAAATGATTGAACTTCCACTGAAGCACCCAGAATTATTCCGAAGGTTAGGGATTGACCCACCGAAAGGAGTTCTGCTTCACGGTCCCCCTGGTACAGGTAAGACAATGATTGCAAAAGCTGTTGCAACTGAGACAAATGCACATTTCACCTCGATTAACGGACCTGAAATTATCTCGAAATATTATGGTGAGTCCGAGAAACAATTGAGAGAGATTTTTGATGATGCTGCAAATAACGCTCCTGCAATCGTATTCGTCGATGAGATAGATTCAATCTGTCCAAAAAGAGAGGACGTAAGTGGTGAAGTAGAAAGAAGAGTTGTCGCACAGATGCTGACTTTGATGGACGGGATGCAAGGTCGTGACAATGTAATTGTTATCGGCGCTACAAATAGAAGAGATGCGATGGATCCTGCGCTAAGGCGACCAGGTAGATTCGATAGAGAAATCGAGATCGGAGTTCCTGACAGAGAAGGCAGAAAGGAAATCTTAGATGTACATACCAGACAAATGCCAATCGCTGATGACTTTGATGTTGAATGGGTCCTAGAAAACTCGTACGGATTCGTTGGTGCTGATCTAGCAGCTCTAGTTAGGGAGTCTGCAATGAAGGCATTGCGCAGATACCTTCCCGAAATCGACTTGGAAGAAGACACAATTCCTCCAGAAGTTCTCGAGAAAATGGAAGTAAAAATGGAAGACTTCAAACTTGCAATTAGAGAAATCGAACCAAGTGCACTAAGAGAAATTTATGTGGAAATACCAGACGTATCATGGGAAAGTGTCGGNGGGCTAACNGAGATAAAAGACCGNCTAAAAGAGAGTGTGGAATGGCCGCTCACAAAGCCNGATTTATTCGAGCACTTTGGAATCAAGCCACCACGAGGAATTGTACTATTCGGTGCACCGGGAACTGGTAAAACTCTGCTGGCCAAGGCAATNGCTAACGAGGCAAAAGCCAACTTCATATCGATTAAAGGACCTGAGTTAATATCAAAATGGGTGGGAGAATCTGAAAAAGCAATTCGCGANATNTTCAAGAAAGCAAAGCAGTCAGCTCCNTCAATTATTTTCTTGGATGAATTCGAATCAATTGCAGGTATGCGATCTTCTAATTCCCAGACCGGNGGCTCAGATGTTGCAAATAGAGTTGTCAATCAACTGCTAGCATCAATGGATGGTGTCGAAAGCCTTGATGGTGTGATTATAGTAGCTGCAACAAACAGGCCAGAGATGATNGACCCTGCACTATTGCGAAGTGGAAGATTTGAGAGAGTATTGCATGTTCCTCCACCTGACAAGCCTGCCCGTGAAGCGATAATGGATATTCACTCCTCAGGCATGCCCCTATCCTCATTCTCGATGAANGATATACTNGGAGGCATGGATGGATTTACTGGTGCTGACATCGAGGCGGTTTGCAGAGAAGCTGCACTGATAGCNATGCGAGCCGGTAAAAAGAAAGTCACCAAAGGTCATTTTGANGACGCAATAACAAGAGTTCGACCAACTGTTACTCCGGACATGTTAGAATATTACTCCAAGATGGAAGAAAGGCTAACCTCTGGNCTNTCAAACATCAAGCGTTCTAGAGATACTGGCTACGGCATGGAATCGATGTGATTAACATAGATAGCCGGTTGATTCAAGTGGCTAATTACACTCCCACAAGCAAAGCAGGAGATAAAACATGTCAAGTTTNAGCGCCGAATTCNTAAAACGTCCAGTTGTAGATAAGGACGGAGAATTATTTGGCCATCTTGTTGATATTGAAATTGANTCTAGGTCCGGAGACATAACCGAAATATTGGTCGAATTAGCATCAGATATTGATGCATCGAAATTAATCTGGCCAACCGAGGGAAGGNTATGCCAAGTTCCNTCCCAAGAAATAGAAAGAATGGGCTCCAGTATCTCGTTAAAGAGATGAGCAAAAAAATATCATCTGCCCACAACCTTCTAAACCAAAGTGATTGCGTCTTTGTCTGTACCTTGTACTAGAGGTGAGATGTTGGAAGATAAGCCGCGATTTAATCGAAGGAGATTATTTCTCCAAATCGCTTTCTGGTTTGTCTTGATAATGCTGCTATCAACCGTAATTTTACAGGTTGTAAATATCGGTAACCAAGAGGGTCTTTCAGCGTATGATGACGATTGGAACGATATGTCAGCATTCAAAGAAGATATCAACAAACTCGGGATAGAAACCAAGTCACTAGTTTCCTCNCCACTATTACTCGCTGACATAGAAGATCCTGCAAATGCAACATTCATCATTGCTGGTGTTGAAAGAGATACTATTTCGCTTCCACAATTTTCATCAGACGGGTTCCTTACATTTGCGGCAGAAGATGGATATTCTCCTGCAGAAGTTGAAGCAATCAAAGAATTTGTATTCGCTGGTGGAGACGTACTCGTNATGGATGATTATGGCTATTCCTCCACAATCGCAGAGGCTTTTGGTGTAAGTTACAAAGGTGTCAANCTCTATGATCCNGTTTATGATTATGATTTGGGAACAGATTTTGTTTGGATGTGTGTCCAAGAATCTCCATGTGGCATGGATAACCAGTCAACAATAGATCCTAGCACGCTAGGAAACCACAATCGTTGGAGTGTGGATGACAGCGGAGCTCACATTTGTCAACAAAAAAATGGAGAATTAGTCAACAGGATTGAAGACGCTGGGGTTTGTGCAAGACATTGGAGTAATGGACAGATNGATTATAATTCGACATACCAANTACTTCTGAATAATATCACAGGAATAGACATAATCCCGAATGCAAAAACAGGAATGGGNGCCGTACAAGTTAGAGCATTATCTTCACCCGATGCTTCATTGGACTGGAATTCTGACGGACTGATAGACGCAGGACCAGAGATAACACCACAGGAACCTGACGAAACCGGCCAGTTCAACCTTTCAATTGAGGTCTGTATAACCCAAGACTGTAATTATCAAAATGGCGGTAGAGTGACCTTCATTTCTGATGGCTCAGCTCTGATCAATGCAATCTATGATCGGGATGGTTACATGGATGGTAAATATGGAAAAGCCACAAACGAAGTCCCACCCAACAACAACAGGGATTGGGCAATGGATTACATTATCGATTCGTTAGTAGATTACACTGTAGATGTAGGAGAAACCGATGAAATTCCGGATTTTGCACCGAATGCTCTTGTAATATTTGACGAAAGCAGACACATACAACCCAGTATTGCCTCAGAGTCTTACAATACGATATACTTCCTACTGGTATATTTCACAGGGGAAGGACTTGCTATGCTAGTCTTATTCCTAATACTATTCATAGCATTTGAGGGGGTTCTACTCAAGAAAAAAGACCCAGAGCAATGGAGACATGTATTCAGTATCATTTACTATGGATTTGGTGATGCCAACAGGTATACTTACTATGCAAAGTCCAACAAAATCAAACAAGTATTCCTATCAAAAGTAAGGAACCAAAATGGCTTAACAAGAGAGGAATTTGATTCTTTACCTGCAAGGGAATTACAGAGTATGATCAACGACCCTGTACTCGTAAAATTCGTATTTGAAAATAAGAACTATTCANTAGAACAGACTGTAGCTATTGTCAAACGGATAAAAGTCTGGGGAAGGAGCTAGGTGATTTGAATGTGGACACGAAAAGCAGCATTTACTTTCACTGGAGGCATCGCTCTAATTTTGATTGGAATGATGATTTCTAATCAACAGATGATGATTCTAGGGTTAGCATTCATTGCCTTTATCGTNGTTAATTCATGGGTCAGCGGTCACGGCGATGTNGAGGTCCAAAGAACCCTNTCAGCAGACAATCTATACAAGGGNGACGACTTGTATGTCGAGTTACTTGTCACCAATCGTAGTAGAAGAAAAACCCAACAATTAGAAGTCTACGACAATGTTCCTCATGANATGAAATTACGTAGCGGTCTCAATCAAATGAGACTGAATCTGAAGCCNGGTGAGAGTGCAAGNATTCGCTATGTGNTGCGATGCCCGCTTAGAGGTCANTACTCNATCGGACCTGTCTCCCTNAGATACAGAAATACGTTCAACCTGTCAGTTGATGAAATGTATGTTGACCATCANTCTGACATTATCATATTNCCACAAATCAGAGATGTTGAGGAAGCTTTCATTCGCTCACGAACTGCGAAAATGTACACCGGAGCTACAACCCTTAGGACACCTGGNCCGGGTACTGAATTTTACTCGCTTAGAGAGTATGTTCCTGGAGANCCNTTCAAGAATATTAACTGGAAAGCATTTGCTAGAACTGGCGACCTGATGATCAACGAAAAGTGTAGAGATGCTGTAACAGACCTCTACATTATCCTAGACAGTCGAGATATCGCAAGGATTGGTACTGTTTTGAAGAATCCTCTAGAGATGGGTACTGTCGCTGCTGCAAGTCTTGCATCTTTCTTCTTGAAGAGAAGAGANTCTGTGTCGCTAACAATNTATGATGAAAGACTTTCATTCCTNCCGCCAGATACTGGAGACAAGCAGTATTTCAAAATTTTATCATCTCTTGCCGGAGTTGCACCTAAAGGNACTATGCCACTACAAGCAGTTACCAATAGCCTCGCTGCGAGATTTAGTAGAGGCAGCCCTGTTTTCATTATCTCTTCCTGTGAAGGTGATGGAACTGTACCATCNGCCGTAAGAGACTTGGTNGGCAGGGGACACGAAGTCACCGTTTTGTCTCCGTCCTCAATTGACTTTGANAGATTAGTAAGCAGAATTCCGAGAATGTCTTACGAGGTATTGAAACTCGAGAGGCAAAACAGACTCACATCGCTTGCTGGNTTTGGAAGTCAGGTAATCGATTGGATGCCAGATATGGATTTATCACAAGCCTTACTGCAGGTAAGAGGATTCTGAGGTGAAAATATGGCAGGAGAAGTAACACCTCAAGGAGAAGGGTCAAGATCTCTTCATCTGCGACAATTACGGATCCAATGGCAAATTGTTACACTGCAAGTGATTGCTACTATTGCGCTTGTCTGGATGTACCTCGAGGTTGTTTCAACATACGTAGTTGGAAGCATTGACCATACTCAATTGTTCGATACACTGGAAACAAGCTTTGGAACTGAATTACCGCTAGGTGATTGGCTAACAGGTAGCGGCAGCGATGGACTAGCGAGATTCTATGTGCCACTAGTTCTTGGTCTTGGTCTTGGAGGAACGATGGCTGTTCTCGCATTCCAAACCCCGAAATTCCAACAAAGAGTAAAGTTAGGATTTATACTCATAATGCTACTAATTCTAGCTGGTAGATTTGTTTTCGCTTATGGATGGCAACTAATNAACAGTGGATGGGANGCTCCAGACACCCAAGTACTATCTTTGCTAGAATGGCCATTATTGATGATGCTGTCACTAATTATTCTAACATTTTACTTACTACCAGTAATCACAGGTACGAGNGGNATATGGGGTCTATCTAGAAGAGGTGTAGCCTGGTCGATTGGATTTACATTACTTTTCTTAGGTGTTCATGCGATACTTACATTCCCACTCATTCGTACACAACTAGGTAGTTATGGGGACCAGNTAACATCTCTACAGATAATCGTCTCAGAACCAACTGTCTTTGGCTTAGTTACCAGCGAACAAGTCTCACTAATTCTGNTTGCTTGCTTGATCATGGTTTTCCAAGAATCTGCATTTGGTGTTATTAGGCAACTTGAGTATGCATACAGGCTGCCNGAGTCTTGCAAGAGAGATCCTGAGTATGTAGCACAGATGGACAACATCCTAAATGGTCATTTGAGGCACACNGCAATTTTCCTTTCGCTTACCATCGTTGCAACTACTATCGCTCTAGGNTTCCACTCGATTCTATTAGACTGGGTNAGTGGNGTAACCGGTTCGCAGTGGGCTGCTCAGGTTGGTGAATCNATCGAATTAACNCTAACTTATGGTCTTGTTATTTCGGCGCTGCTGTTCCTTGGAATAATGGCCCTACTAAGATTCGTAATACCTTGGCAGCGATTCTGGGGGCTTATTGAATCCTCATTGACTTCTAAGGAATAATCATCTTGCTAAAATCGATTGCAGGAATCTTCCTACACCCTCAGTCATAAGAAGAACAGCTAGAGGTATCCCACAAAACCATGAGAGTAGTAATCCAGCGCCTGAAACATAGGACTGTGCTGNAATTCCAGCAAATATTCCAAGACATACTAGACCAAGAAAGAAGACTTTTTCAATCCACAAAGGATAACTCTTGGACATTTATTTCCCTCAAAGGCCGATGTCACCCAAGGAATCCTCAAGCTCGTCTANATCTGAGTCACTTCCACTGATAGCTTCGCTTGGCTCAGAGCGCCTAGACCATCTAGCATCAAGTCGGGCTAACTCTTCTTCAAGAGATGCCCTTTCATCACTATGTGCGATTTCAGGTTCATGNCTTACCTCAATGGTTTCATCGTTTACTGGAGTAGTTAATTCCTCCCACTCTTCTGTTATCTCACTAACATCCACTGCTACTGCAATCTCTTCGTCGATTAACTCGCCTTTCATNTGCTCTATTGCAGCCTCATTCACTGGCTCTCTTTCTCCCGCAGGAACTGAATCTCTTTCGAATGGTAATAAGCCATCTCTCTTGAAATCCCAAAGTGCTCCTCGTACTTCTCCTTTGACAAATCCACTTGCATCTAGTTGTGTTAGTAATTCCTCGAGAGCGCTAGTTGTGCCCTCAAGCTTTACCGCAGACCCTGCATCTCTCATGTCTGCCTCGAGATGAATATCGTCGAGTGCCTTCTGGATTAATGATCTAGTTTCTCTAGCCAATACCGGTAATGATTCAGGCCTCCTTGTATTAACCATCAATGCCTGAACCTGCTCTGAAGGCGCTCCTAATTTTTCCAACTGCTCCAAAACATTTCGNATTCTTCTNAGCATCGTCACTGAACGGTCATAATCTTCCAGNAGGTTNTCCAAATCTATGACAAGACNGGTTACAGTTTGGCCAAGGTGATGTTCTAANCTCTGTTGAACAGACCAACGTGCTAGGCCTCTAACTGCTCCAGCTGTCTCTGGCNCCTGCCTCTCTAGTAGAGACATTACCTCTGTTGAAAGTAGGTGTCTAGGTGTTGTTGCAACATGGTCAACACAGCCTTGTATTACCTGNAGGGCTCTNTCTACNGCTCTATCGAGNANNGATACGGAATATCCTAGTGTTCTAGCATGTTCGAGTCTCTCTAATACTGGCCCCAATCCATCAAANTGAGCACCATCCTCCAATAATGCCTGTGCGAGTGGTTCCTCTGACAATTTCGCTCTGAGCATTTCGGCTTCTTTGATATCAGATAGTGCCTCCTCGTGAGCGATTGCAAGCGCTTCGGCTTGGTCTAGTAGATTTGATAACTCTGCTTCGGCCTGACCTCGCCTTGCACCTAAATCTCCTAATTCTTTCAGAGTCTGACGCCTTTCATCCATCAACTCTCTCATTTCAGATTGAATAATTGAGGCTCTATTTTCCTGCTCTGTGAGTCTTATTCTGTCTTCATGAGTTCGCTCTCTAGCTACCTTAGATTCTGCTTCAATTTGCTGGAGCCTTAATTGTGATTCGTTAATCTTCGATTCCAGTTCAGATAACTCGCCTTGTGCTCTTCTGTGCTTATCACGAGTCGCTTCTACTTGCTCTTCTATCATTCTCTGCCTTCTTTGGTCGTCNTCTATTCTTGACCGGATAGATGAAAGTGTTGCAGAATGAGAGTCTATGTCACTTGATAGGGCAGCTTCTTTTGATGCCATTTCCTCTATCTTTGACGATAATTCAGAACTTGCTTTGCTATCACCTAGAATCTTTGCNANTTCAACCGCCCTTTCGCTTAGTTGATGCTCTAATTCGTTTACNCTACGAGATAGCCTGTCACTCCTAGACTCTGCATTCTCAGCATTTGCTTGTGCGGCAGATAAATCCAGTTGTAATTGATCAATCGTTCTATTGAAGGCTGTTATTTTATCTTGGATATCTGCAGTATGCCTATTCGCTTCATTTGCATTTACCTTCGCTGCAGATTCTGATTTTTGTGCTGCTTCTAAGGCGACCTTCAGCGATGCAAGTTCTCGATTCGCATCGCTCAACATCAATTCAGATTTCTCCAATTTCCTTCTCAATCCATCATCAATACCTGTTGAGGTATCGATAGTTGCAAGTCCTTGTGAAACAGTTCCAACGGATATTGAAAATTCATATTTGGTTCTCTCCTTACGCAATTTTATCAATCCTATTTCAAAACCGTATAATTGCTCTAGTGTTTGTTTAATCAGTAGTTGTCTTGATTCTGATCTTGTACGAGTCGTTGCCAGTTCATCACAGAAACCTGCAAGGTTGAAGTCAGGAATGTTACCAGACTCTGCGCCAATGATTGTGCCAACAGGAAGCCTGTGAAGAGCAAGAACTCTTCTAGACTCACAAAGGCTGTTAACCGATTCTACGAGTTTTGTTTGTTCAGGTCCTTGGATAGCAACTGGAATACCTTTGACTAGAGCAATCCTAACCGCCTTGGANGATTTTCCTGCAGTTAAGTGACCTGTTAATTCCTCTTCTACAGCAGTCTTTAGCATCGATATGACCGCATCTGTACCTCCTCTTCCTTCTCGTATTACGTGGCCGTCGGTTAGAGCCTCGCCTCTGGAGCCCATCGCATCNATTTGTCCTTCCATAAGGGCTGCAATTTGATTGATGAGTCTTCCATGGTCAACATCNGATTCTGTCCATACCGCCAAAGCAACATCGCCAGCCTCCGCTANAAGCAAAGCCCCGTCATTAGTATGTAATGTCCAGTGNCCTGCNCCNNANAGGCCTAAATCAGAAGCCATGGCTTTTCTTCCAGCAAGAGTTTCTCCTACCTGTGCTGCTAAAANCTCTGCAGATGCAGGTAAATCTCCAGCATCGTCGATCAACATTCCAGANTCGACAGCAATGCCGCCCCTTACTTCTGGTCTTNCGACTAAGTTTCCTAAAACGGCAGATAAGTCTCTAGAAAGTAAACGCTCTANTGAATCTCCAGAACCGATTAGGCCCCTCATATCNGCTCCATGTTCAAATGCTTCAGGAATGACTTCTGCTACAGAACCCAAAGCGGATTGTGTCCANGCTCTTGCAGTTAATCGGTGAGGATCCTTCTCGAGTGATTCAAGCTGTGCTTTTGCTGCAGCCCCACAAAGTAAGGTCTTGCCTTTGGAAGGTTCTGCTATCCAGCCAACAATTCTGCCAGCACGGACTATTCTGTGTCCGCTTGCTGTTGACCTACGTCCAAGATATGTGGTTATCGAGCCGTGCTCGAAAGGCATAATCGAGCCATCGCTAACATCAATTTCATTATCAACAAATATTCCATATGGTAAATCGAACATTTTCCTCACCTTATTGCAGAGTTTAGCATTTCTACATCACATTCGACAGCGTGTCTCCATCTAGCGATTTTACCACCTTTTTTGCCGCTTATTACCAANACCGAATCNTCGCTTAGCCTTGAGAGCAGAGACGTTTTGTCTCCCTCAAGCCATAGTTCGAGACCTTTGCCNATCGTNTTGTTTTTTTCAAGTCTATCAAGTGCTTCGACAAGTTTNGTGCTAGACTCAATTTCTGGCATCTTACCTTTCTTGCCCACCGANGCAATCAAACCCTGACGTCGAGAAATTACGTAGGCTTGATCAGCACCTGGTAGGGCTGAGAATCCGGCTAGAATGCGTTGCATCATGCGCGCTCAAGTTGGTGCAGGCTGAAAACGGCTTCAAGAAGTTTGGCCTTTCACAAACGCCCGTAGGGCGGTTTNTGGNGTTGNTTNATTTTTGCCAACTNNATTTTNTANAACGNCNAGNACAAACTTCCCTTATTTTCTAATTGAATTTTTGATTTTACAATTGATAAATCAGACCGTTTGTATGAAGTCGAGTACGCATAGGCCCCCTCATGAGCGACTTGTTTGAGGTCCCTGAGTGCGACAAGTGTCGCAATCCGGCTGTACATCACCAAGTTTACTCAGGACGAATAATGTGTGCTCACCACCTATCTGATAGTATTAGAAAAAAAGTCTCTAAAGCCTTGAGAGAGCAACTACATCTTCCAAAAGGTAAACACACAACAATTCTTGTTGCGATTTCTGGAGGGAAGGACTCAGCTGTTTTACTGGAACGAATTCATGACAATCTAAGCAGACGAAGAGACGTGACTATCGTAGGTGGTTGCGTAGACGAGGGAATCGCTGGCTATCGCCCACCATCCTTAGAATGCGCAAGACAACTTTGTGAAAAACTAGGGATTCGGTTTGAAACCGTGTCATATCCTGAATTAGGTTTCAAAGAAATGGATGAAGTGGCACAAAAGATCCTTGATACCAATGACAAAAAGGCACCCTGTTCATATTGTGGAGTATTTCGAAGACAGGGAATCAATCACCTTGCTGAAAGAGTAGGTGCTGATGTAATTGCCCTAGGCCATAATTTAGATGACATGGCGCAGACTATAATGATGAACATGCAAAATGGCGATGTGGAAAGAACGCTTAGACTCGCACCGCATACCAACACACCACTAGAAGGAATGGCTCCAAGAATCGTGCCTTTGAGATGGATTCCTGAACAAGAAATACATCTGTATGCTCTTCACAAAAAGCTTCCAGTTCATCATGAGGAGTGTCCTCATGGAGAAGGTGCATTGAGATTTAGACATAGAGAAACCATCGCAATGATGGAAGCAGACGTCCCTGGAACAAGACACGGCTTGCTGAGGATGGCTGACGATATGAAGAAGCTACAACAAATGGCAGGGAGTTCTCTAAGTAAAATTAAACCTGTGAGCTGTGCTAAATGTGGACAGATGTGCTCAGGAACAATATGTAAGGCATGTGAAATGAAAGAAGTTATGCGCTGAAATCAAACTCTTCGTCGTAACCTTTCCATGAAGCCATCTGCAAGCCCTAAAGACTCCAGCGCTTCGTTTATTTTACCTGCCTTGTGAGCATCTTTTGCAAGTGCTATTGCTTCTTCTGTAGACCTTCTATCCTCATCATCGACCTTGATAGATGATGCATCGCATTGATTTCGGAGTATACTCCATTCTTCCATGACATATTCAAGTAATTCAACAACCTCATCACTTGCTTTATTCTCTGCATCTAGATCTTTAGTTAGCCTTTCTAACAACGCTGCAGCATGTGTCCATTCAAGTTCATCCACAGATTTTTCGATTTGAATTAGTCTAGAATCCCAGTCGGAGGAATCCTCTCTGTCTGACCATCGAGAAACCAGATGTACCTTCTGGCGAAGCGCCCTCCTAACATCATCCATCGCCTCCCTTTCAGCGTTAATTTCCCTAATAACTCCGTCCGCAAGTCCTTTGGCTTGTGAATGGTTTCCTGATTCAAGTTCTATTTCTGCAGAATCAAGTCGAGACTCGAGTCTCGACTTGTTTATTCCATCTGCCGATTTGAGTTGCCGTGCTGCTTCCTTGACGGATTCCTCTGCAATCTTTAGGGCATCATCTGAAGCCGCAAGTTGATTTGGTATAACCATTGCAAATTCATATGCCTTTTTTGGTTTCTCTGAACTCAATTTTTGTTTTGAGTCTGCCAGTAAATCTACCAAACTATCTTGCTTATGCTCGGCCCTGGCGAGTAGTGCTGATGCCTCTCTGATTGCTTCCTCGGCTTTCTGCCACCACTCTATTATCTCGCTAGCTCTCTTTTTGGCTTGCCGAAATAGTGCTTCGCCTTCTCGTAGGCTTCCTAACTCGACTTCTCTTTGGCCCATTTCCCATGCTTTTCTAGGTCTCTTAGCAATAGGAGCAATTGATTCAGCCTTTTCAACTGCTTTCAAAGAATCATTCTTGATGTCCTCAACATCATCAGCTAGAGATAATGACCTCTCGATATCTTCCTCGGCCTCATCCAGTAGCCTCATGCCCCAATCTGGTTCTCGGTGGCCTTCTTCACGAGCGGTCATAATAAGACTGGCTGCCTGGTCGACCGCTGCTCCTTCACTCTTGAGTAATAGAATTCTGGTCTCTAAGTCATTAAGGCGCTTGTCGAAATCTTTTCTCAAGGCTCTATTTTCATCGTTTGAGAACCAATCAATTATCACCAATAAAATTCCAAAGCATAGAATTCCTAATTGTACGAATGCCGTTGTTGTATCAAGGGAGGATGTTGTAAGCAGGGAAATTGATAGAACAATGCCTAAGAAGCCCATTAGAGATCTAAACTTAGTAACTGAAACATCCCCATCAAGGATTGATCTGCTAGTTCTAAACAAGGCGTATGAAGTTACTACAAGTAGGAGCATTCCAACTAACTGAGAGATGTCGCCTTCCAATTGGCCTACCCCTACAATTAGGATTGGAAGCCATGCAATGGAAGAGATAGTACCAATTCGTGATCTTGATTTTTTATCTGAATACCCAACATCTTGAATGAATACTCCCCAGGCTATTACAACTAAAGCGTACTTCAAATCGGATGTCATTGAGTCCCCTCCAATGGCTGCACTAAGTGCTGGCCAAGCAAGCCATAAAGCAGCACCAAGCATTACAAAAGCAGAAAATCCTGCAAGCCTCTCTATTCTTTGCAAACGAGACTTTGACTCTGCATCGATAGCATCTTGTAAGTCTACAAATCCATCCATCTTATCCACCAAATGTCAAAACTTCGGCTCGTTTCGAGAACGCAGCCATATTATCGCTAGCCCACCAACAAGAACGATACCAAATAATTCTAATGCACCGATGCCCGTTCCAGAATTATAATCACTGGTTGAATATTTGACAACTGTTTTGTTTGAATCATCTTGATATGATAAATCCACAGTAAAGGTCTCGAACCAGTCCATGTCAACTTTCATTGATACTATTGTTGTGGATGTTGTAGAATAAGTCGAAGGGCCAACGATAGAGGATTCACATATTTCCTTACTACACAAAATGAATTCAGTTGTACTTGCACCGTTATTTTGNACGGTTATCCAAAACTGGTTTTCACCCGGTTCTATNTTCGCCTTAGCGGATTTAATTTCAATTATTTCAAGGTCCCTTTCTATTGGNGGAGCTATTGCAATTCCAAATGTATTTCCTGCATTATTCCCTGCTTGATCACGNCCTTGGATGTTGATTTCGTAGTATCCTGTATCGAAATCAGGAAGCTCCCAATATTGNGCTTCATNCCATGATANTCCTGAATATTTNTGCTCAAATAAATTAATTGAAAAATTAATTTTGTCAATTGAATCATGGTCATCAAANGATGCGGTTAAATTAAGCCTNAATTTATCGCCAGGNCGAGATATAGATGNCGATTCTTTCCATACTCCATTGTTGTCCATTTTCTCAATCGAGGCAAGGATAACCGGNCCTGAGTTATCTGATAACTGAATCGTCCAATTTCCATGTGTTACATGTCCAACATCATCGCTTACTTCTGCAGCCAACCAATACGAAGTTGGGTTCCTTTGTTTATGTCTCTCAGAAATATTATCGTTGACAGAATTTAGATTTGGACTTCCGTAAAATGATGTTTGAAGATTACTTCCTGTATACCACCAATCTCCTGATTTGTTGCTTGTCCAGTAAACCNTCAGATTGTTGTCATGATCATCACTTACATTCAAATCCCACTGGAATAATCCAGGGTTGATTATCNTAGTATCTTCGTAGTTGTCTATGANTGGATATTCGTCGTCTAAAACAAGAGATGTGTTGAANGTGTCATTCAGTCCACCTTCATCTGTGCATGTTACCTCTATGGAAACCACTGAATCCGGCTNAAANGCTGATAGNTTGACTGAAGAATTAGTTTCTAACCCATTGATATCCCATTGACAACTATGGATAGAAAGTGGTGCGTCGCTNATNACTGCCTCGAAGTTGTATGANCTATTTTCCCANGGTAAAGCATAGTNCTCANNTAATTCTACTGACGGTGGGTAGTTTTCACCCAATGAGATTGTATAAAATCCTGAAACAGATGTAGAATCACGCTTCAAAGTAAATTCTGATGGTATTCCGTCTATCCACTCATTCAATGGACTTGAACGGTATTGCCAGTCTCCGTTTGTCTTAATTGTCAAAGGAGTTGTCTGACGTAAATCGTTTTGAAAAGGAACCTCAACCCTTACTAAATCAATTTGCGANCGTTGAGCCTTCACCTCACCAAATTCTTGCCAACCCCAATAGCCACTTGAAAAATTAACCTCACTAGTGATGCTAAGAGATTCAAACATGACCGGATTATTGTCGATTATGCAGCACAAAGCTTCTCTACCATTTTGGTATATGATCGATTCAAGTAAATCGTCTAGCTGAGATACATCATTAGATAGAAATCTATTCACTTGACTAATTATGCCTGCATCTACACCAGGAATAAATGGGAGACCAAGCCCGAGATTGAATTTGTGATGNGCACTCCAATTTGCACTGATATCTGTATTAGGGAACAGATTTGTGTAAAAATCAAGGCTTGATTCGCCTTTGAATCTTTCAGCTTGNCTTTGATTGAGAATCCAAGATTCTGTTGGAGGCCATGTAGATTCGCCTACTGGGATTCCGTCAAACAGCACTCTAGCATACCAACCTCCACCAAATTCACCAACTGTCAAAGTTTGATTATCCCATTCAACAGACTTGCCCGAGTCTATTTGAAAACCAGTTACAGAAACGTTTGCTGAATAATTTCCAGCGAGATCATATGTTGTTGTAGAGTTTGGAATTGTAATTGTAGATTCACTAAATCTAGTCTTGGTTCCTCCTTCGCCAATAACCAAAATAGGTACACCGCTCGGGGCATTTACTGGTCCATCGGTCACTGACTGCTCCCAATCGCTTCCAATAACCTGAATCGAGTCAGCCCCANCGACTGAAAATAGATCGTCAATTATCGGGTGAGCCTCCAAGACCACTGTGGTTTGAGTAGATGCGACAGGAGGATGCCACATAACCACATAACCTTCACATGAGGCACTCGGGTGGTACATTGCTCCAACGGGCTGTTGGATAACACTACCAGACCAAGGTTCTCTAAGGATGATATCACAGTTTTCTATTGGATTGCCGAATGGGTCTTCTACTTCGACAATCCAATTGTCTGTTTCCTCCGCACTAATTGCGGGTAACAGTAACAATATCGTCACAAGCAAGACCCTTCGCATGATTTCTAGCAAAAACCCATACCACATCAAGAAAGCGGAATTTCGCGCCCATATGTTCAAGGTCGGGTTAGGCACAACTCGACAGGAAGGGGGAGACCTATGCCCGGACTCATCACTATGGACGACCTAACAAATGAAGAAATAATCAAAATTCTTGATGACGCTGAGAGACTACTTCCTGTTGCAAAAGGAGAGTTATATCTCCCGCTTTTACAGGGTAGAATTCTAGGAAATCTATTCTTTGAACCATCAACAAGAACGAGAATGTCTTTTGAAACCGCAATGAAGCGATTGGGNGGCGATGTNGTAAACCTTGGTGACGTAAAGACATCCTCAGTGGTCAAAGGTGAAACACTATTTGACACAATACAGATGGTTGATGGTTACACAGATATCATAGCAATGAGGCATCCAAGACAAGGAGCTGCTCAATATGCATGCGATAGTGCAAGAGTTCCCATTCTAAACGGAGGAGATGGTGCAGGCCATCACCCAACACAGACTATGCTAGATTTGTTTACCATTCGCCAAGCTCACGGAACTCTTGAGGGCTTGAACGTAGTTTTAGCTGGAGATTTAAGATACGGAAGGACTGTCCATTCGTTATCACATGCGCTCGTTAGATTTGGTTGCAATGTCATCTTTGCGTCCCCTGAGAGTTTACGAATGCCAGAAGAGATAGTTTCGGACCTAAAGTCACATGGAGCGGAAGTTACGGAAACCGATGACTTGCTAGGAAATATCAATTCAGCAGACGTAGTATACATGACAAGGATTCAGAAGGAAAGATTCCCTGATGAAGACGAATACGCTAAAGTTGCTGGTGCTTACAAATTACATGCTAGGGATTTAGATGGAGCAAAGCCTGACATGATCATCATGCACCCGCTACCAAGAGTGGACGAAATTCATCCATCTGTGGATTCAACGAGGCACGCTTCGTATTTCGAACAAGCATTCAACGGTGTTGTTGCGAGAATGGCTCTAATGTGTTGGCTACTGAACGTTGATATTCCGAGTGATGTTGAAGAGAAGGGGGTGAAACTGTGAGCCAAGAAGCGAATATGCGCAGAGTTACAGCAATCAAAAATGGAACAGTAATTGATCACATTCCTGCAGGAAAGGCACTATCGGTTTTGAAGATGCTAGGAATTGGGGGAGATATGTCAAATCCAGTATCGCTTGTAATGAACGTTCCATCGCAAAAAATGGGAGGTAAAGACATAATCAAAGTGGAGGATAGGGAGCTTACTCAAAACGAATTAGACAGACTTGCTCTTGTAGCTCCTGACGCTTCAGTTGCAATAATTCGAGCCTATTTGGTTGCTGAAAAGTTAGAAATTAATCTCACTGACGAGGTTGTAAATGTCGCAAGGTGTACATTTTCGAACTGTATTACTGTCAATCCTCGAGAGCCATTGCCTCATAGACTAATTGTAGTTAATCGAGAACCCCTACAATTACGATGCAGGTATTGTGGGAAAACACAGGATACTGAAGCATTGGTAGACAATTTAGTTTGATTAAAGGTCAAACAGTTTCGCATCATCGCATGCCTTGAAATCTATCCATCCTGGCAGTCCCATATCCACAGGAGCACCACCAAGTGTTGTGACTATACCTGTCATGATTAAGTGATTTGCTAGAGGCGCATTAGACCAGTCTAGATTTTTCCATCCCTTCTTCGAATTTGTAAATTCTGCCATCCTTCTGCGTGCAGACCATGCATTTGCATTCCAAGAGTGCTTTTTCATAGAGCTAGATGTGATTGTAGGTGGGCAAACGACATTATGGCTGGTTTGCCAATTTTTCTCCCAATCTCCACCCATCGTGTCTGCCCAAATCAAACCGGTTACCTCAGACTCGGGAATTTCCATTTCTCCCTGGCTACCCAAATGAATCGCTAGCCTTCTGATGTGTGGATGGCGCGGATGCTTCTTCATCGTCTTCTCAACTATGTTGATAGCACTAGCTTTCATACCCCGATCGAGGTATAGAAGAGCCCTTGCTGTTTGTCCATGAGGCCATTCTTCTAGATCAATGTCGTTTTTCTGAGCCCATGATTCTAATCTATCCAGAGCTATTTCAGATTGCGACCATAATCTGAACCTTGCTATCTCGCCAAGAATTATCAGTTTTGTAGAAGGCTTATTTTTCCAATTAATGTTACCTGCTGGAGTACCATCTCTGTATCTTTTCAGAATATCTATATTTTTCTTGGTTAGAGAATCCATACGAAGTATGGAACGAGTCGAGGAATTCAGCTTAATTTTCGGGTCGAGTATTGATGCAATCCATTTCAATCTGGCAGACTCAACATCCTCATCCGGTAGCAATTCAAGTCGCGGTATTGCCTCAGGTATATCCCTTTGAGCGAGTGAAGCCGCTGCTAGAATCATACGAGCAATCTCCGCAGATCTTCCTGCTCTTAGTGCCAAGAAAGACAGTGCTACTTCTTCGGCTTGATCCCACCTTCCAAGCCCCATCAACATCTCCATACTTGCTTCAGTTCTTCTAACGAGAGATAATCCCTGTATTGCTTCCTCACCGTGGTCCTCATACAATAATTCCATCTTTTCCATTGCCTCAGACCATTTATCTGAACTAATCAGTGTTCGGAAATCCTTGCCCTCTCTGTAAATCATATTCTCGATTGCTTTCAGTTCCACCCTTCTTTGGTCTGCCATAGCATCAAACGAAACATCTGACAACTTTTGTCCTGTTCTTCTAGATAAAACCCAAATTCCCAAAAATACCACTTGTCCGCCTGAAGCAAGCATCCATGTCAATTCCTCAAGAGCATCTTTCTTTAGAACCTGGCAGATTGAATCTTGCCAACTGCCGCACTGTTGTCCTTGTGGAAGATATTGAGAATCCCAAAATGTTAACATTGCAAGGGCAAGCAATAGCATAGACTGCCCAGCAAATCCTGTAAAGCAGAAGTTCAGTACGTTGGCTTGTTGTGATTTTTCACTTCTTAGCAATCTTGAATCGGCTAAGCGTATGCCACCCTTTCCTGAAACGTCTGCAATATCCAGGAATAAAATCCTTGCAACTTCATACACAAATAGGAATCCAATAAGTGCGACGTTTAGTAGCAAGAAAAGCAATACCATCGTAACTAGAGGTACCCGAATACCAGGCTCAGATATATTGGAAAATAGCTCTATGGCGTAAAACCCAATGATGCCTCCTTCTTCCATAATTGAAGATTGAACACGGTACTCTGGTAAATCTAGAACCTGTTGAGAGTGTACAAACAAATCTGGATTTATTGCAAGTAAAACCAATGATATGAATGTATTAAACGCAATAAACGGCATTGCTGCGGTATTTATCCAAACTAGCGTTGAGATCGCTTGTTTTCTAGCAGGGGGTTTGAATGGATAGAAAGCAGATGGCTCCCCCTTGGACAACTGTCTGCTCGATTCGGTCAAAGCAGTCCAAGAAGACCCCATTACTCTACCATAAGCGATGAAACCTGGAGCAAATGCGAGACATCCAACGACTGACAATTTTCTGTCGAAATCTACATCATTCAAACCCATCATGAACCAAATCATTAGCAGTGAAGTAAACCACAGAATAGTTATCGAGACTCCCACTCCGTTACGGAAAGTGCTTGCACCTTGTAGTGTTGCTTTTTTTCCACCCTTTCTCGTAATAATTTGAGTGCTCATGGATACTCCTGTGGATATCATTGCTGGTACAACAATCAGAATCAAAGCAATTGCAAGCGAGACCATATGAATGCCTTTTGACATCTCAATTTGGTAAAATAGCCACTCAACTCCGAGTAAAATTGCGCCTGACAAAGCCATAACATAAACCGTCAAACCATTGCGCATTCCAGGAGTCTTCAATAACTGCTTGGCGTCTTCTTTCGAAGATGTTACAGTATGAACCTCGTACCTTTTGGCGCCTGTTGGGAAAGCAACCTGTAAGCCTGACAAACCTCGTGGAATAATTTTATCTTGGAAGAAATAAGCCAAAAGCCCCGCTAACACAATAGCAAATACAGCCACTAGACCAAAGTCACTCACTAGGTTAATTCCCATATGAAATCATCAGCCTTCTTTTAGGGGAACCAAAGAAGGAGATGCCACCTTAGCGTCAATTTCGTCTTTTAATTCGTTAAGGAATTCATCAAAAGCAACCCCTGCTCTTTGATCACCATTTCTTGCTCTTATTGAAACCGACTTATTGTCNGCTTCATCATCACCAATGATTAGCATGTAAGCAGGCTGGAATTTTCNATGCATTCGTATNTTCTTTCCAATGGTATGATCACCATCATCTAACTCTGCCCTAATTCCTGCTGCCTTCAGTTTTGCAGTGATNTCCTTAGCATATTCAATCTGTTTTTCAGATATCGTGAGGATGTGTACCTGTGTTGGTGCGAGCCAGGTCGGGAATTTNCCTGCGAAGTGTTCTATCAAAACTCCACAGAACCTTTCCATTGAACCGAATGGTGCCCTATGAATCATTACTGGTCTGTGCATTTCACCATCACTACCTTTGTATTGTAAATCAAATCTCTCTGGGAGATTATAGTCAACTTGGACTGTTCCAAGCTGCCATTCCCTTCCGATGACATCCTTAACCACGAAGTCAATCTTGGGGCCATAGAATGCCGCTTCTCCCGGTTCTTCGGACCAATTAACTCCTAGGCTACTAGCTGCTGCCCTACAAGCTTCTTCCGCTCGATCCCATTTTTCTGTATCCCCTACGTANTTACTTGAATCAGGATCTCTCAATCCAACTCTCACTCTGTANTCACTCATCCCTAGGGCATCGAAAATAACCTGCACAAGTTCGATGCAACCAAGCACCTCATTGGCGATTTGATCCTCTGTCACGAAAAGATGTGCATCGTCTTGNGTAAATCCTCGAACACGAGTTAGGCCGGAAATTTCACCAGATTGTTCCCAGCGATAGACAGTTCCGAATTCTGCAAATCTGAGCGGTAAATCTCTGTAAGACCTTGCTTGAGAAGAATATATTTTGATGTGNTGAGGACAATTCATGGGTTTAAGCATGTAACCTTCGATATCACCATCTGCCATCATGTTTGATAATTCACCGCATGAGCAACCTTCTGAAGCAAGACGCGACATCATATCTTTCTCCACTAGTGGAGGATATTGGGAATCCTGATAGTAAGGGAAATGCCCACTTGTTCGGTATAGGTCTAATTTGCCAATGTGGGGTGTATAGACTTGGTGATAACCCTGTCTTGTCAAGTGTTCTGANATNAAATTCTGNAAGCATGTACGAATAATTGCTCCACGAGGTGTCCAAAGAATCAATCCCTGACCTACTTCTTCGTCTACATGGAACAGTCTCAAATCCTTTCCAAGTTTCCTGTGATCNCGCTTTTTTGCTTCTTCAATTGCAGTCANTGTTGACTTTAGTGCNTCTTTTGTAGGCTCNACTATNCCATANATTCGAGTTAATTGTTCTCGATTTTGGTCACCNCTCCANAATGCAGATGAAACCGAGGTTAGTCTTACATGCATCAACTTTGCAGTAGAATGGACGTGAGGTCCTAAACACAAATCGTACCAGTCACCTTGCCGATATATGGTTGAAGATTCACCATCTTCCAGCTTATCATTTATNATTTCAATTTTNTACGGATTTTCCTGGAACAATTCATTGAGTTCNTCATCCGAGCATTCAATCCTCTCTACGGTGACATTTCTTCTAGCAATTTCATGCATCTTTTTTTGNACNTGTTTTAGGTCNGACTCCCCAAAATCGTGTAAATCAGCAAANTCATAGTAGAACCCCCTACTTATTGCTGGCCCAATTGTAGGCTTTGCGTTTGGATATAGTGAGGTNACCGCTTGTGCTAACAGATGAGCTGCGCTGTGCCNGAGAATGTGTATTCCGTTATCACTGAATCCTGANATTCCCTCTACTGNACAATCNGATTGTAAAATTGTTGAGAAATCTCTCTCAANTCCNTCTACTGAGGCTGCGACGCAGTCATGCTTTCTACCCTCTATATCAATAACAATTTCTCCAGCCGTTATTCCTGCTGCGTATTCATTAACTGAACCGTCGGGCAGGGTCACTGAAATCATAGACACGGGGGTTGCCTCCGCCCCCTNCGGGGGCGNTTCTATTCTTCACCTTGGCGATTAGATTTGTCAGATAATTAGTATATGTGACTAAAAATCAATTTGCCGTTACCATTCAACATCAAAGTCATCACCNTCTTTTGATGATGGTTTGTCAACAACTTTTACCTGCTTTTTTTCTTGAACAGGAGCTTGCTTTTTGGGCATCTTAAATTGAGGTCTATTTTCTACAGTGTCTCGCTGTCCCCTGAATGCAGGAGGATGGTGAACTTTGATATCATCAACTTCCTTGGTATCCTCTGGAGGAGCACCTTTGCTCTCATCAGCATATTGCTTCTCCCATGCATTTTCGAAACTGATATCGTCANTCCGCCTCTTCATGACTATTCGTATCGCTGATCAATAAATAATCGGTTTGATGTATTGTTTAGTTTTCGCANCAACAATGCGAATCGCAGTAGTAGTGAATCCAGATGCTGGCTTGGGCGGCAGATTAGGATTCAAAGGAAGTGATGGCAGAGCTGCCGAAGCGAGAGCTGCTGGTGCAGAAGATAGAGCAGGCCCTAGAATGAAACTATGTCTTGAACATCTCGCTAAACTTTCACAGACTCCTATTGANCTCCTTGCATGGGATGGAAGGATGGGAGGCGATTGGATTCCTAGTTCTTACACATCTACGGGGATTACACCTGAAATAACGTCAGCAGAGGTTACGGCTGAATTCGTAAAATCTCACGAGCCTGACTTATTCCTATATGCAGGTGGTGACGGAACAACTAGAGATATCGTTGAAGCATTAGGTGATAGAGATACGCCGCTTGTAGGTGTTCCCGGTGGCGTAAAAATGCATAGTGGCTGCTTTGCTACAACCCCTAAAGCAGCAGCAGAGGTCGTTTGGTCGTTTGTAACAGGAGACCTTATGCTTGCTAGAACTGAAGTGATGGACTTGGATGAGGAAGTCTACTTGAAAGGCGAATGGAAAGTTAGAATGTATGGAGAAGCGTTTACTCCGGCCAGTCCAAGATGGATGCAGGGGGCCAAGGAGCAGGTTCAGAGAGAAAGTGAAGAAGAAACCCTAGAGGCTATGTCATCGCATATCGGCAATCTTGTTGAAGAAAATCCTGACTTGATGATAATATGGGGAAGCGGAGGTACATTGAGGCAAATTTGCAAAT
>NZLM01000047.1 GCA_002694245.1 Methanobacteriota archaeon | reverse complement strand
TGTTGGTGGAGGTGCTGATGAAGAACAGGTAAAAACTGCGTTCTCAATTATCCTCGAAGATCCGAATGTGAAAGGTATATTGGTCAACATTTTTGGTGGAATTATGCGTTGTGATATAATTGCAAGGGGCGTTATAGGTGCGACTCAGTCACTTGGTCTTGACGTTCCTCTAGTGGTTAGGTTAGCAGGAACTAACGTAGATGAAGGTAAGGCTATACTTGCCGCTTCTGAACTTAACATTCATCCAGCAGACGATTTGGCAGAAGGTGCTCAAAAAATTGTATCTTTGATTGGAGGTGGTGAGTAAATGGCTATTTGGATTGAGGAAGATGCAAAAGTATTGGTTCAAGGTATCACCGGTAAGCAGGGAATGTTCCATGCAGGTAAGATGGTAGAGTATGGTACTAACTTAGTTGGAGGGGTAACTCCAGGCAAAGGCGGCATGACTGTTGAACTGGAAGGAAAGGATTTCCCGGTATTCAATAGTATGATAGATGCAATCAAAGAAACAAACGCAGATGCGACTGTCATATATGTCCCACCTCCTTTTGCAGGAGAGGCTATTATCGAAGCAGCAAATGCATTTGAAACAATAAAAGGACGTGGAGTTATTGTTTGTATAACAGAAGGTATTCCCACTCTGGATATGGTCAATGCAGCAGCCTATGTCGCAAATAGAGAGCATGTTAGATTGATTGGTCCAAACTGCCCAGGTATAATCACACCTGGGGATAAAGGTGGAGCTAAATTAGGAATAATGCCCGGACACATTCACGCTAAAGGAAGAATTGGAATTGTATCTAAATCAGGCACATTGACTTACGAAGCTGTAGCTCAAACTATGAGTATCGATGAAGGTCAATCAACATGTATCGGTATAGGTGGTGACCCAGTTAATGGAACTGGCTTTATCGAATGCTTGTCTGCATTCGAATCTGATCCTCAAACTGAAGCGATTGTAATGATTGGTGAAATTGGTGGAAATGCCGAGCAGGAAGCAGCGGCTTGGGCAAAAGAAAATTGCTCAAAACCAATTGTCGGGTTTGTTGCTGGTGCAACAGCTCCACCAGGCAAGAGAATGGGTCATGCTGGAGCGATAATTTCAGGTGGAAAGGGCACAGCAGAGGAGAAATTTGCTGCATTTGAAGCAGCAGGTATTGCTTGTGCAAGGGATCCCAGTGAGTTAGGAAGAGTTCTACTTGAAAGCCTGAAGAAAGCAGGCTTGAGATAATCTACTTATCACTTGGGTGGCCCACGTTTAGGTCCACTAGGAGGTCCAGATTTCTTNGGTGGTCCTCCTCCCAGGTCCTTTNGGCGGTGGCCCTCCAGGNCCTCCAGATGGAGGTCCAGATTTCTTNGGTGGTCCNCCTCCAGGTCCTNTCGATGGTGGTCCTCCCCTTGAAGGCCCAGGTGGTCCTGACTTCTTTGGTGGTCCTCCTCCGGGTCCTTTGGATGGTGGGCCCCCTCCAGGTCCTTTCGATGGTGGCCCTCCTCTTGAGGGCCCTGGTGGTCCGGACTTCTTTGGTGGCCCTCCTCCCGGTCCTCTAGATGGCGGCCCTCCCTTTGAAGGTCCAGGAGGNCCAGACTTCTTTGGTGGTCCTCCTCTTGACGGACCAGGTGGTCCACCTCTCGATGGTCCGGGTGGCCCTCCTCTTGCTCTACCTGGCGGTCCCCCTCTCGCAGGAGCGGCTACTACTTCCTCCTCATCCTCAAAGATTGCTCCGCAGTGAGGGCATACTGAATCTGACTCTTTTACCAAGCCATCACATACCTCGCAGGCGAACATCTCTTCATCACTAGTTTCAGCTACATCTGCGCTTTCTCCACCTATCTGTTCTACAGAACCATCCTTTGATTTGAATAATTTGATTTCAACAGATGCATCTAAACCTTTGAGGGCAACTTCGGTTGAGATTGCGTGTTCGAATGCACCTGTAAGATCCTCAGGTGTGTCTAACACCCTTCCATCGTCNATGTATGTCACATTCACAGTAAGTATCCCATCTTCGACTTTAACCTGAGGAGTTTCTACAGCAACGCCTCGTTTCCTGGCAACTCTTCTGACTGCGACTTCTGACATCCTCTTGAATAAAGCCTCGTTACCTGAATCGTCTTTACCTGANCCTATTGCGTTTGCGAGGAATTCTGCAGCAGATGAATCATCACCACTTCTAAGGTGTGANGGNAGTTCTCCTCCGATTGAACTNAGNACATTTGCNGCAGATTCTTGATTCATTTGCAGCCATTGGCTTCTTCTTTCATTCTTTACTGCACGCTCTGCTTCTGCTATTCTGTTTACCATCGCATCGGTTGGTGAAAGGGATGGATTGTTTGAAACGGCCATTCCTCCAGCTTGTGTTGCTCCAGCATCTCTAGCGACTGGACCAATTCCACTTGCNAGAGATGGGCCTTTAGCAGGAGGTGGCATGTCTCCCCTTGANCCACCGATGTTNGTAGGTATGTTCTGTTGTAAAGGAGTGACATTCACAGGAGGTAGTCCTCCTGTGGGCATTGGTTGGTTTTGGTAGGCAGGGTCTGGTATTTGCGTGGGAGGCATACCTTGCAGNTTCTGATTTANTTGACCCATAATGTCGGGCATCATGCCAGGTGGCATGCCTTGGTTTGGCATGCCTTGTTGCATGTTTTGGTTCATCACTGCTTCACCTGAAACAACACCAAAGTTACGGCCACCTTGGACTTGTTGACCTCCTAATCCAACATTACCTACTCCNGGTAAATTTCCTGCTCGACTCATTTCTTGCCGAGCGCCACATTCCGGACAGAATATGCTGTCACTGGGAATTACTTCTCCGCATGAACCACACTGCATATCAATGCCTCGCTTTGCGGGGTTAGTTGATTCGAAATAAACCCTTGCTAGTTTTANTACCNCAATCNTTGTNTTACATTGTGGCAAAAATGGTNCACAAGATATTGTTTAATTCACAATCTATCTATTGGAGATTTATGCACAGTGTCAAGAACACAAAGTGTGTCGGAGTGTGTGGAGGCGAGGTTTTGGCTGTCCTAGTGAATAAGAAAATCGATGCCTTGNTGGAGGCAACTTCACGTTCTTTCTATCCGACTTTGAAGTACCTTCCAAAAAAGATTAGAGGTCAAATTGGCCTTCTTTACCTGCTTGCGAGAGTTGCTGATACAATNGCAGANTCAAAGCATGGGGAGACAAAAATACTCCTTGATACGCTTAAACAGTACAATGAAGTTGCACAAGGCAGGTCAGATCAGTTACCTGATTTTTCNGAGATATCTGAGATTCAAGACAATGAAAGCGAAGCTGAATTGTTGAGAAACGTACAACTTGTTATTGATGGATTGAATGAATATNCAACGCCCGATAGNGAGANNATNCTAGAGTGTCTTGAAACTATAATNGGCGGTCAAATCCTTGATTTGAATAGGTTTGGTCCTGCGAAAGAGGGGGGTGAAATATCCTCTCTTTCTAATAACTATGANCTAGATGATTACACGTTNAGAGTAGCTGGNTGCGTTGGCGTTTTTTGGACNAAAATGTCATTGTCGCACTTGGTAAAGTTGAAACCGGGAAAGGAAGAAGAATTTTTTGCCAAAGGAATTCGTTTTGGNAAAGCATTACAGATGATAAACATCCTAAGAGACATACCTGAAGATCTTAGATTTGGAAGATGTTACATACCCTCTGAAGCTNTAGCAAGACACGATTTAACNGTAGAGGACTTACTCAACAAAAACAACATCGATAAGTTTAGGCCTCTGTATGATGAATATTTNGATCTCACAAATGACCANCTCGATGCTGCAGTAGANTACATCAAAATGCTCCCNGAAACACAGTTTAGGCTCAAAGCTTCAACTATGCTTCCNGTATTAATNGGTCANAGAACAGTCACNCTTCTGAGGACTGGAAATGTATTGGATTCTGGTGAGAGGATAAAAGTAACAAGNGACGAAATTAATGCCTACGCAAAAAAATTACTCAAAGCGATTTTACTACCTGGTGGTGTAAAGAGGTTACTCGAAAAAAATAAAGACACGNCTAGTGAGTGATTCTATAGATTTTNACAAATNNTGAAAACCTCTCANCNGCCTTAGTAAGTTNATACCTACTAAGTAATNAATTCCANATTTTTGGTTAGTGAATTTACTGCATTGGACCCTCACACTGATAAGTAATGAAGATATCACTTGACTCGAGCGACATGCTAGAGCGACGCAAGCCACTCGATTTGCTCTTCCCACTAGAGGGGGGTGCATCAAAGGAGATTGGCGTCAAGAAAGATGGCATGACTGCTGCTGAAAGGTTGCGGGCTGCTGTTAATTTAACCGCCGATGCAGTCAAAGCAGTTTCACTTACTGCAATGGAAGCGCTTAGAGAAGGCGCTGCACTGATTGGAATTATCGGTGAGCATGACGAGTTGATCGATCCTTTCCATCATCTTGATGCGCCAATATGGGCTAGAGATCCACCCAAAGAGTTGCTAAAATTGGCATATTCTTACTGCGAAGAACTCACCATGAGGGAGGCAGGCAACTTCTATCATTCTTTCAAGTATTTACCTGACGAGCAAAGACTTGCTATGTGTGCAGTTTATGCATTTTGCCGTAGAGCAGACGATATTGCTGATGGTGACTGGCAAGACAGATTCCCCGGTTCAAAAGGTGAACTTGACCCTGAGGCAGTTGAATATAGGAACCAACTTGAAAGTCTCCAAAATAAGGACACTATTCTCCAGGAAGACCTATATCTTGAGAAAATTACCCAATTATTTTTCTTTAGAAAGAAACTATCAACATGCTACTCAGAAACAAGCAGTACAGATCCAGTATTCTTAGCCCTAAAAGATACAGTACGCAGATACAACATCCCAAGAAATGTTTTCGATGACCTGATAACAGGTATGGAAGATGATCTCTACAACAATAGATACCGCACATTCGATGAGTTGTATCTTTACTGTTACAGAGTCGCCTCTGTTGTCGGTTTGATGTGCATTGAGATATACGGTTACGAAGATGTGAGAGCAAAGAAATTCGCCGAAAGTTGGGGGATATTCATGCAGCTAACCAATGTACTTCGAGATGTAGGAGAAGATATCCAAAGAAATCGAGTGTATTTGCCGCTCGATGAACTTGAATCCAACGGAATCAATGAACCGGAATTAAATGGTGACGTAGTACTAAATCCAACATGGGAGCCGTATGTCCACCATTACGCAAAGAGGGCTAGAACATATCTCGAAGAAGCGAAACAACTCTTGCCTCTATTACCTAGAAGAACAAGGTATTCTCCTGCTGCTATGATAGCATTCTATGATAAAATATTGAAGCAGATTGAAAGACAGCAAGGCGATGTTTTCACCAAGAGGGTTAAACTCAACAAACTGCAGAAACTATCGCTTGCAGCTGCTGTCTATCTAAGGCATAGATTCATTCCTGGATGGCTGAATCCTGTTTGGACAGGTTTCTCTAAGATTGGATTACTTCCTGATGTTTGAGGCGGGTGTCCTAATTGGGTGATTTATCGAGTCGCCGTGTTTTTGCATTTTTCTCGGCTGGATTCGTTTTTTCTTTAGCCGAACCTATTTTCTTACTACTGACTGGCAGTAGCATAGTCAGTGCATTATGGCCTATGGCAAACCGTACACTAGAATGGACGTTTACTCTCAGGGAAATCCGCTCATTCTTATTCGGTATTTTCCTTATTCTGATTCCAATATCATTCCATAGACGCAAGAAAGCGTCTGTGTACGAAAAATTAGCATCAATATTTGTTACTGGTGCAAGTTTGAGTTTTATCATGATGTATATCTTACTTAATTACGCTTACATCAGAGATGCATTCGTGTTGCTACCTACAACAGTTGGTTTTACAATGTTCTGTGCGATGATAATCGGTTTTGATTTGCCTAAAAATCCATTTCAAAAATCAGGAAGGGATATTAAAAATTCAATTAATTTGGTAATGATCTTATTCTCAGTCTGGCTTTTTGTTCCTGGATTACCCGCTATGGCAGGACTCTTACCTAGCCCACCTGAATTAGAGTTTGAAGATGGCCAATACAACGTAGAAACGACTAGTTACGAATACCCAATGCCAGAAAATGTCTCAAGCATCCAGGGAGATTACGAGGCTGATGTTGTATTTTCGGTTTACATATCTAAACCTGTAAATTACCAGTACCAGATGCCGCTTGCTATCATACTTCATGGATTTGCTAGCCCGCAGTATGAATCTTACATTGACTGGGTTGAGGAGATGTCATCGCGAGGAGTTGTAGTCGCTTACATCCAATATCCATCCGATGTGATGCCACCCGGTTACGACAATTATACACTCTTAGAACAGTACGGAATGTCTAACCATCCATTCCATTTACCAAGAGCGGTTGCAATAAACGCAGCTCTTGATTTCATGGTTACAAAACTGCCAGATAATACAAACACAGACAATCTTCTTGTTGGTGGCCATAGTTTAGGTGCAGGATATGCCTTCTTAGCTTTGGACTGGGCACTGGATAGAGGATGGGCCAACGAATCATTATTCGTAGATCTTGAATCTCCATATGCAAGACCTGTCCAAGATCATCTTCAGCCGGATTTATCTAGACTCCCATCCAACTTTATCGCTCATGTGGCGATAACTGAGGATGATATGAGCGTTAACGATTGTTTCGGGGTCTATCATCAGAAATTACTGGGTGAAGATGCATTATTTATCGAGATACCAAGTGATAGATATGGATTCCCAAGATTAGTTGCAAGTCATTACTTACAAGCAACAGAGACCCACGACACTCTTGCTGATTGGGGATTTTACAGGAGAGTAGCTTTACAATCAAATTGGTTGGTGGCTAATACTCTAAATGAAGATATTACAGCACAGGGGCTAAAGGAAATTCTTGTTGGCTCGCCTGAACTTACCAATATGGGAGTTTGGTCTGATGGAAAAAGCGTAGAAGAACTTAGAGTGTTTCATGATGCTATCAATCATGAATCATACGACCACTGTAAAAAGTGGGAAGGACCTTGATCAAGAATTTCGTGTAAACGCTTGGATTCCNGTGATGTACCTACCAATNATCAGGTTGTGGATATCGTGTGTTCCTTCGTATGTCTTNACAGATTCTAGATTTGCCATGTGTCGCATTACCGGATATTCATCTAGAATGCCATTAGCACCATGTATGTCACGCGCCACTCTTGCAATTTCAAGAGCAATNTCGACATTGTTCATTTTAGCTAAGCTAATTTGCTCGTTGAACCATGTGCCGTCATCTTTCTTTCTACCTAGATGATAGGCCAACAGTTGGCCTTTTGTTATCTCACGTANCATCCAAGCGAGTTTGTTCTGAACCAATTGGTATGAGGCGATTGGTTCTCCAAATTGTATTCTGGATAGNGCGTANGTTTTCGCAGAATGGAAGCACGCCATAGCTGAGCCNAGTGCTCCCCAAGATATTCCAAATCTTGCATTATTCAANCANGAAAAAGGACCTCNTAGGCCCTTAACACCAGGAAGCATCCTGTCTTTTGGTATTTTGCAGTCTTGGAATACAAGTTCGCTGGTAACGCTTGCCTTTAGCGAATGCTTTCCTTTCATTTCAGGGGCGCTGAANCCAGGATCGTTCTTTTCAACAATAAATCCCTTAATGACTCCGTCTAGTTTTGCCCAAACAACCGCAAGATCGGCAATTGTACCGTTTGTAATCCACATTTTTGCTCCATTTAGCAAGTAATGGTCTCCCATATCTTCAGCTTTNGTAATCATGTCACCAGGGTTTGAGCCATAATCTGGCTCGGTNAAGCCGAAACATCCCACCAATTCTCCAGTGGCCAATCTTGGCAGGTACTTTTCTTTCTGTTCTTCACTGCCAAAATCCCATATCGGGTACATTGCCAATGAACCTTGAACTGATGCAAAGGAGCGAAGACCAGAATCTCCTCTCTCAAGCTCTTGACATATCAGTCCGTATGCAACNTATGACANACCTGGGCATCCATATCCTTTCAGGGGTGCTCCAAGCACTCCCATTTCGCCAAGGGCTACTCTCCATTCATCAGGAAAAACTCCTTCTTCACAAGCATGTTCAATCTTGGGCAGAACTTCTTCATCAACCCATTCTCTAACCATGTCTCGAATCATGATTTCTTCTTCNGTCAAAAGAGACTCNATGTCGTAAAAGTCCAGGCCCTCAAATGGCTCCATGGTAGGGTGCGGTAGCCGTAGATAATTGAAGGTTAGGGAGTTATGGCTACTTCTTCTTGTTTCTGCCGACCAGCCTAGCGTATTGCCTTTGTAAGAAAGGGCTGTTCCAATATATCAATCCAAGGAAAACTCCGGGTATAGTCATAGCAAATAATCCAATGAAAATCGTAGGTATTCCTCCTCCTAATTCTTCGCTGATTGGAGCAAATGAGACAATTCTACCTTGGCTGGTAACTATAAACCCGGTATTTACCGAATTTTCCCAAGCAAATGCATAACTTTCTCCTCCNAGAAGCACATCAACCTCGCTAGCATTGTCTTTGGAGAACATTAGAAATGCCTCTTCNTCATATTGATTCCATCTGACCATNGCAAATGGTGCCATAGCGATGAGACTGCATGATTCTGTNGCTGGATTATCTCCAATTATGTCTCCCTGTAACTGGCCAAGAACGATAATTTCACCAATCGAGGATTGAGTGGTGTCAAGGACNTTGATATTGANAGGAGCGGTCTTTTTTCCACTAGCAAAGGCTGTACATGCGTTCATTGTNGGNTCCTCACAACCTACTCCNAGCCAAGTATGGAATTTTGTGTTAGTTATCCAACTGATACTATCGCCTTGATCAACTACAGCAATTCCATCATCCAGAGTTGTNAAAACACANATATTCTCGTTACGCATGCAATCTATGTCTGTTATTCTTGANGAAGCAGTATTATCCAGAAGGGTGAATGTATCAGCATAGTATTTCCATATCTCTCCATCATTNGTACCGAGGTAAGCTACAGATGATCCGGGAGTGAATTGAATTGCGTTGATATCTTTATCAGCCATAGCAATCGCTCCCTCTGCTTCACCAAGTGCGTAGTTAGTCGAATTGAATCTCAAGACGGTTCCCGAATCTCCTACAATTAGAGCACTCTTGCCTCCCGGATGCCAAGTAGCAGAGTTCAGACTTTGAACNGTTTCGTTTTCTAGTCTGATGTCAGTATTCTCATCATCAGCGCTTTCGGCAGACAANAGATGAGCGTACCCGTCCTCTCCATAAATCAAGACTTTNGATCCATTTGGNGATAACTCTCCTCCGTTTATACCCAAGTCGAAGTTTGCCAATTTCCTTTCAATTTTTAGTTCAACGGTTGCTTCTGGNACAGCGCTAGCTAGCGGAGTTAGCAGTAAAATTACAGCGACTAAGGCTAACCTGCGCATGTCTTGCGGATTGAGTATACGACAAAAAGCCGACGGATGTGTATGGTAATTCTAAGGTAGTCCTTATTTCCCCCTTGGTGTTGGCAGCNTCATGGAGCGATTCGAAGTAAAGCGTGGTATGATAAAATCAATCGGTGGAAATGCAGGTCTTTGCAAGTTGGCTACTGAACATTTCAACGATGTGGTCGTTAACTCAGATGGCGTATTTACTGCCTCTTATGCTATTCTTACAAGCGTTACAGCACAGTATACAGACGATGGTAAACTTCANGTTGAAGTTGAGCAAATGAAAGGTGATGATNTATCTGAATTCCTCTCAAAAGACGGAGGAAGAGAAGAAGCAATGCAGTCTAGGCAACGCTGGTCTGGTTTCCTAGACAAGGCCACTGGATATTCAGCAAAGCAGAGAGGCGACAAGGCTAAGGAACAGGCTAANAAATTCTCCAAAGCAAAATCTGCAATCAAGATGGCGCATAAGTCAATGGAAATGAGTACTTCAATATCTCAAGAAACCAAAGATAAAGCTCTTGAAATGATTGCAGAATTAGAAAAAATGATTGAAGAAGGAAACGCACCTTCTGAAGGCAAAGTAAAGAAACTCAATGATCTGCTTTGATTGGTGATAAAATGGACGATTTAGTCGAGCGATGTGCCAGAGTTGCCGAACTCGACACTGAATNTCTAGACCGTCTTANGNTAATGATTGGGGATGTAGAAGAATCTGTTGGGATAGATCACCTAGTAAACTGCTTAGCAGACAAAACATCTGCAGCAGGTGACGGTGTAATTCGATGCTATGTNGGTTTTGAGCCATCTGGAAAAGCGCACATTGGTTGGAAGGTAATCTCACTTCAGTTGAAGCGAATGCTAGATGCNAAAGCTAANGTTTTGATATTCTTAGCNGATTGGCATGCTTGGGTAAACGACAAGTTCAATGGTAGCATGGACGATATTCAAACCACTGCAAGGTATATGGAAGAGACGTTCAGAGCTCTGCTAGGATACCCTCCAGAGGGTGAAGGCCCAGGAGAATTGCGCTTTGTATGGGCATCAAGTATAATGGACTCCGGCGAATATTGGGCTAGAGTCTTGAGGTGCTCAAANAACATGAGTTTGGCTAGAGTAAGAAGAACTTTCTCGATAATGGGAAGAGATGAGGATTCTTCGGATGGTGATCTATCTCGTTTCTTTTACCCAGCATTGCAGGCTGCAGATATTTTTGANATGAATATTGATGTAGCGATTGGTGGTATGGACCANAGAAAAGCCCACATGTACATGAGAGATGTTGCAGATAGGTGGGGATGGTACAAAGCAACNTGCTTACACACACCAATTATTTCTGGTTTAAAATCAACTGGGGCNAGGATGGAGTCTTTTGATCATAAGATGAGTAAATCAGATCCAAATGGAGCGATTCTACTTCATGACGAGGANAAGAAACTNGCNAAAAAAATGAGAAAAGCATTCCTTGACCCTGAACAACCCGATTCACCAGTTTATGAGTTAATTCAACACATTATACTCCCAGAGTTTGGTGAAGTTGTAGTCACTCCAAANCCNGAATTTGGACANCCAAGTACNTGGACGGACCTTGAGTCATTCAAATCAGCNGTAGCGGATGGAACCCTACATCCNTTTGATGCAAAGATGGGNGTNGCNGCNGGNGTTTCNAGAGGCCTAAAGGCGGTTGCTTCTCANTTTGAGANCAATCCAGATACNCTAGAGCGAGTNAATGAGTTGACAAGGTGATTAGACAATATTCATCAACGGCCTTCTNTTGGCGAGANTCATCCCCAANGGGATAGGTGAGTTCAATGCCGAACATCGTCGTATTAGTTAAGAGAGTTCCAGACACAAATGCAAGAATCGTTGTAAACGGTGACAGAGTTGATCTGTCTGCCGTNAAGTGGGTTATCAGCCCTTANGATGAGTTTGCCATTGAGACTGCTTTGCAACACAAAGAAAGCGAGGGTGGAACGGTTACTGCAATCACACTCGGNCCATCCGATGCAGACAAAATTCTGAAAGACGCTAAAGCTATTGGAGTGGATGAAATAGTTAGAGTGTGGGATGATTCCTGGAGTGAGATGGACTCAAATGCAGTCCAATCCGCCCTAGCATCTGCAATATCAGAAATAGGTGCCGAGTTTGTTTACTGCGGGAAAACNGCTGCAGATACTGGAGCTGGATCAACAGGGCCCGGAATTGCTGAAAGGCTTGGATGGGCAAGTGTTTCCAACATAACAGAGGCATCCTTCTCCGGTGGAATTACTGTTATTGCACCAGTAGAAGGCGGGCACGCCAGAATGTCAGTTACAGGTAATGCAGTAATTTCATGCGATAAGGGGAACGTGAAGGTAAGAAAACCAAACGTGAAAGGAATAATGATGGCAAAAAGAGCTCAAGTCAATGTTGTCGGTGGTTCTGCTCCGAGTAATTCGGTGACAGTTGTTTCTCAAACTCCTCCTCCAGCAAAACCTGAAGGAAAGAAATTCGAGGGCGGTGCTTCCGCTCAACAAGTTGCAAGTCTTCTAAGAGACGAAGCAAACGTAATCTGAGGTGAAAAAAATGTCTGATAGTGTAATTATAGCAGAAGTTAGCAAAGGAGCCATATCTCCTGTAACAGCAGAATTAGTTAGCGCTGCAAAAGCGTATGGAACAAATCCTGTGATGGTAATACCGTGTACAGATGCATCAATAGCAGATGGCAGTGGTTACGACGGTGTCTCAAGAGTGATTGCTGTCAAAGGTGATTGTTTCGCAAATTATGACGCAGCATCATGGGCATCAGCACTTGATGCAGCAGCTCCTTCAGGAGTAATATTTGCAGCAGCAACTCCACAGTCAAAGGACTTAATTGCTAGAATAGCAGCAAAAAGAGGTGTGTCTGTGGTACAAGATGTTGTATCAATTGAAGGAAACAACCTAACCAGCCCAATTTACTCCGGAAAAGCAATGCAAACAGTTGCTGTATCTGGCGACGCAGCAATTTCTGTTAGAGCGAATGTGTTTCCTGGTGCAGCAACAGCAGCCTGTGAAGTTTCTGTGGTGGATCAGTCGGGTGATGTAGCAACCGCAGTTCAAGAAATAATTGCTAGAGCCTCCACACGACTAGATGTTTCAGAGGCAAATATCATCATATCAGGTGGTAGAGGTATGGGCAGCCCAGATAATTTTGTTCACCTAGAGAAAATTGCAGATGTAATTGGTGCAGCAGTAGGTGCATCTAGAGCAGCAGTAGACACTTGGGATGACATTCCTCACTCCATGCAGGTTGGACAGACTGGTAAGACAGTGAATCCTAATTTGTATATTGCAGTGGGTATATCTGGCGCTATACAGCATCTCGCTGGTATGCGCTCTTCAAAATATATTGTTGCAATTAACAAAGATGCAGATGCTCCAATATTTGCACATGCAGATTATGGTATTGTAGCGACCTGGGAAGAAGCCTTACCTGTTTTGGAATCTTCACTATCATCAATGATGGCCTGATTACAACCAAGCGCCTCTACCACGAAATCCGTCAGTTAGGAAGGGATTACTCCTCTTCTCATCACCAATGGTAGTCAGAGGACCGTGTCCAGGATGGACTATAGTGTCTTCATCCAATGGCCACAGTCTTTCCCTTATCATTTTTAGAAGAAGGTCAAGGTTACCTCCAGAATTAGGAAGGTCTGTTCGCCCAATTGACCCTTGGAATAACGTATCTCCAGCAAATAAATGATCCGGGCCATCGTCAACTATCAATCTTAAGCAACAGCCTCCAAGTGTATGTCCTGGAGTGTGAATAATCTCAAAATCCATTCCTGCAAAGGTGTATTTATCTCCATGTTCCCAAGAATTTTCAGCAATTGCAGGCTCTGGTAAATTGAATCCCCATCTTTTTCCTGATTCCTGTGCTAAACTCTGCAAAAAGAAGTCATCTTTGTGTAACCACCATTCAAGTGAATAGTGTTCTTTGAGAAAAGGGATGTGGCCTGAGTGATCAAAATGTGCATGAGTATTAATCAAAGCTACAACTTTCCTTTCGCCTCTGTATTCTCCAATCTCGTGATCAGGATGCCCCTCTCCTCTATCAATCCAAGCAACTAAACGGTCGAAATCTCCACCCCCATCTATTATCACCGATTCTCCAGTGTCTGGGTTTGTGACTATACTACACCTCTGTTGTAGTGCAGTAACAAAAAAATGAGCAATGTTCGGTGAGTTTACCATTTCAACCAACTCGAATGTCTATAGAGTCTGATGCCCAGCGGTCATCTCGATCCTTAATCCGTAATTCTATCCTGTGGTTACCCTTGTTCAATTTTACTTTTACTTGGGGTGAATTTGCAATTTCTTTTCCGTTAGAATCTACCCATGACCATGAGGTGATCCTTTCTTGTGGGTCAGTTGTGCCTGTAGCATCTAGAACAATTATTGCCGTCCCATCATCAGAGGCCTTGACAGACTGGTCCCCACCGGCATCTGGAACAGGAGCAATGATTTCCTCAGCATCTAAGGACAAAGCTAACATCAAATCATCCTCAATTTCGATTGAGGGCTCGTTTATGATTTCATCATTTAGAGCATCCAATAATCCTGTAAATTCGGTCTTAACTTCATTTGAAATCCCTGCAATTTCTTCAATAGATAATTCAGCACCGTATAACTCGTCAGGATCGATGTCTAATGCTGGTGCTTCTCCCCAATCGTCGATTGCAGATTCCTCTTCAATCAACGGGATAGGTTCTGCTAATGAGTCGATTAGAACGACTGGTTCTGATTCTGTGTAATCATTCTGGTCACTACCACAAATCAGTACCCTACTCCCGTCTTTGTTCGATGAAACATGTTCTACCATTCCTTTTGTCTCAACAGACCATACGTTTCCATCCTCTGTAACTTTGTGAAGGTGAAACCAACACCCGATAAGGCAGTAATCTCCTTTGTTGATTATTGTTCTAACAGGATGTTGTATCTNAAAAACTATGTTTTCTCCAAACATTACCCCACCCATGTCTAATCCCATCCAAGGACCGTCTATCGCTACGATTCGATTTTTTACATCGATTCGATTTTTGAGTGTACCAGAAATCCAGTACTCAACTTCTAGAGCTTCTTCATCTCCTGGNACTAAGCCATGNCCTTCTCTTGCAACAACTAGACAATCATTGTCCCATCCAATTGCAGTGATTCTTTCACCAACTTCTCCTCTCTTTGGCCTCTCCCATTCCTTTTTGCCTGAGAAATCGAATGTCATTACTGAACCTGATTCGGTTGCAATAGCAATTTTTGAGCTGATTTTTGCAAATAGTACTGACTGCGCATCCAAAACTANTGTTTCACCTGTTGGTTTNACTAAGTGTGCTTTACCCAAACCATCGATTACTATTGCATGATCGTCTTTACCGTGAATTGAATCGATTCCGACTTCGAAGTTTTNGCTGCGAATTTCCTCACCATCTCTAATTGTGANAAGGGATTCACCAGTTCCAACTAAAACATCACCAAATGAAAATTCGAAAAGAGAGTTCACAGTATCGTATTTNAATTCAGCATCACCAATAGTTAGGAGACCATCTTCTTGACCATATGAAAGGTTGTTACCNCTAAATACAGCGGTAATTCTAGCGCTCGAATTGAATTTGCTTGTCACGGGTACAGTGAGCGCCATGATGGGCCAATAGGGCCATCATAGATGATACCCACTCTTGACTGTTGAATACTATTCNAGGAAAAATCATTCATCATTGTGCAATTCGATTGTAGCATTTGATTTTCTCGATTCNGTTTTTGCGGAATCATTCCTTGCCTCTTCAAGAGCATCTAGGTATTCCTGTGTTACATCACCTGTCACATATTCTCCGTTGAAACAACTCGTATCCCATGCCTGTGGTCCGTTTATGCTAGTTACCTCAATCAGATCTTCAAGTGTTTGGTAAAATAATTTGTCAGCCCCAATTTCTTCTCCAATTTCGTCAACCGACTTCCCATTTGCAATAAATTCTGTAACTGCTGGCATGTCTATTCCATACACATTAGGATGTCTAACAGGAGGTGCAGCNGAGGCAAAGTAGACTTTGTTTGCACCAACATCCCGGGCCATTTCTACAATCTGAGCAGATGTAGTTCCCCTAACAATAGAATCATCNACCAAAAGGACATTCTTTCCTTTAAATTCGTGTGGAATTGCGTTTAGTTTACGTCTAACTGACTTCTTCCGCATTGCCTGACCNGGCATTATGAAGGTCCGTCCAATGTAACGATTCTTAACAAATCCCTCACGATACTCTACTCCAAGTGCNCTAGCCATTTGTAATGCAGCATATCTGCCGGAATCTGGCACTGGAATTACGGCATCAATGTCATTNTCNGGAAATTCTTCAAGGATNCTTTCTGCTAACCTTTGACCTTGATTTAATCTTGCTTGATAAACAGAAATTCCATCAATAATTGAATCGGGTCTTGAGAAGTAAACATGTTCAAAAATACATGGCGAATGNTTGGTTTNTTCTGCGCACTGCCGGGTAAATAACTGGCCANTTGATGNTATGAAAACAGCTTCTCCTGGCTCTACATCTCTNTCGACTTCGAATCCAAGNGCGTGTATTGCAACAGATTCACTAGCGATAATCCATTCTTTTTCTCCCTCNACCTCNCGACTTCCAAAGATAAGTGGCCTTATTCCATTAGGATCTCTAAATGCAAGTAATCCAAAGCCAGAGATCAGGGAGACACAAGCGTATCCTCCAATAATCTGATCGTGTAAAGCACTNACAGAGGCAAATATGGTGTTTACATCAACATGTATTTCTCCATCGATTTGNACATTGTGTGTTCTAGAATGTAATTCCATAGCAAGTAGATTCAGCAGAAGTTCTGAATCTGATGTAGTATTAACATGTCTTCTGTGCACGTTCCTAAGTAGAGACTTTATCTCTGCTGCATTTGTTAAATTACCATTGTGCGCTAGAGATATTCCAAATGGGTAATTCACGTANAATGGTTGTGCTTCTGCTGCCGAGGAAGAGCCAGCAGTNGGATATCTTACATGACCAATGCCAACAGAGCCTAGAAGATTTTGCATATGTCTTTTGTAGAACACATCTTTGACTAGGCCATTAGATTTTCGAAGATGGTACTTCCCCTCATATTCAGTCATCATTCCAGCAGCATCTTGGCCCCTGTGCTGTAACACGGTTAGACCATCGTATAGCAATTGGTTGATGTGGTAACCTTGACGACCAACTATTCCAATAATGCCACACATTTTGGGTCGCCTGTAACAATCTAGTTACTGGGGCTTTACAGGCATTTCTACTGAAAATAGTAGAATTCAGGGTCGGTGAGTTTTCTTTGACCAGCCGTAAGAGCGCATTCTAGAGGTTGCTCCATATCCACAAGAAGCACAGACGCTTTTCTGCTTATGATATGAGTTGCGTCCGCAGCGACGGCATCGAATGTGGGTGGTCTTTTGCCTCTTACCCATAGATGGAGTACCCTTGGACATCGTATCACCTAACGGCTGGGCCACCGGCCCTCCCTTTATCAAACCGACGGAAAGAGAGTTTACTCCTCTTCAATGAACAATTCCCGTCTTGGCCTACCTGTTATCAACGCAAATGTGGTACCGATTGCAAGAATAGATGCAAGGCCCATGGCAGTCACGCTAACCAATAATCTAACGACATTAGATAACATCTGTGCTCGAAGGCCGCTATTAGCTTCTAAGAGCAGGTTTTCGTATGAAATCAGTATCCACGAGATTAGTAGTCCCACAGATAGCGCAAACACCATACCAACCAATGGTGCGAGTGGTCTATGCCTTGAATCTGCGTAGAAGAATAAATTACCAATCAATAATATCCCTACAACCACATATGAGGTCAGCAAAGCGTTGCCAAATCGTTTGAATGAATCTGGATGAAAATCATCTCCCAAAGACACGTTTATTGCTACTAATACCAAGATAGGAAGAGAAGCAGCCAATACTAGCAATTTCCAGGATGAGCCTTGTTGCCTCATTCCTCCTCACCTCGAATGTGTTTATTTGCAAGATTAACAACATGGTTTATCTCTTCCTCGGTTGGTGGGTGAGAATTTTCAGGTAGTGGTAGGGACCGCTCATAGCTCCATATTACGATTGCAAATGCTCCGATTGCTAACGCTAAGCCAACTATTGTTCCAAATATGTCAGCAGTTGCTAACCAGAGGTAGTCTCTGAACTGTTCAGATGTAGTTAGGTACCCATCAAATAACATCGCACACAGAGCAATTCCAGTCAGTAAAACCGAAACCCCAGCAAGGGAAATAGCCTCTTTCAAACGGTTTTCTCCAAACGTAACCAGCCCAAGAGATGCTGAGGAGGTAAGCGAGGTTGAGAACAAAAGAAATGTCGGCCAGAAAACTATCCAATAGGGATTTACTTCACCATTTCTCCAAATTGGTGTAAACGAATACCAATGCATCAAGGAAAAAATGACTAAGGATGAAAATACCGCAAATGTACCACTCAACCTGGCACCTGAATCTAATTTTCCTACTGGTACATTCCCTCCAAAAATCATTCCATGAATACCATATGCAAGCAAAATAGATGGTAGTGATATTGATAGAAGAAGGTGGCCAGAAGCAGTAGAGTCCGACTCTGGAACAGTCCAAGATGATGCCATCACCAAAACAAGCCCAATCAATGATAAGATCTTACCAAAAGATTTCGCTTTGCCGCTTACTGTAAACCATATTCCTGTTGGAATTAGCAATAGAGGAATCCAAAACCAGATTGCTGCGTCTAGCATGGAATCCATGATTATTCTCGGCATCATTATGACTTATCAACATCACCGGTATAATCCGGCTCAGTAGGCTGTTTTGCAAATTTTGCTAATCCGTCACCACTATATACGGGTCGCTAGTGGGCCGAATGCTCAAGGTGAGACCATGGTAAAGATGCCACGTCAAGTAAAGCGTTACAGCCCTAGTGCTGGTAAGCACACAATGCATACCGTCGAGCGTGTCAAGAAGAAGCGCGCTAGCGAGTTAAAGTGGGGTCAGAGAAGATTCCGCAGAGTCATGGCCGGATACCGAGGTTTCCCACGTCCTAAGCCCGATGGTCGTGAAAAACCAACCAAGAGAGTAAACATATTATTCCGCTGCACTGAAACAGGAAAGGCACACTATGCGCCATGCCAACGAGCTAAGAAGTTCGAGTTAGTTGATAATTGAGGTGAATGATTTGGCTGCTAGTTTTCTGAAAGTTTCCTGTCGTGATTGCTCTAACGAGAGCATCATATTTTCCCGTGCTACTGTTGCAATCTCATGTGCTGTATGTGGCGCTACACTGACAAATCCTTCTGGTGGCAAGGCCCAGTTGGTCGGCTGTAACGTCGTAGAGACCCTTGAGTGAATGGAGGCTAGCCCTCCATGGAAAAAAACCTACTAGATGGTGGACCATCCGAGGGCGAACTTGTTGTCGTCGTTGTCAGAGAAGTAAAGCAAAATGGTGCTTACGTAGATCTCGATGAATACGACGGAATTGAAGGCTTCATTTTCATAGGCGAGATTGCTAGCGGATGGGTAAAAAATATCAGAGCATTTGTTAGGCCAGGTCAGAGATTAATCTGCAAAGTGCTTAGGACACGAAATGACAACAAATCGCTAGAATTATCTCTGAAGTCTGTTAGTGAGGAAAGGAAAAGGGACCGTCTCGCTGAATGGAAGAATGAAGAAAGAGCGAAGCAATTACTGAAAGTATTGTCTGAGCAAGTCGGCTGGAGTGAAGAAGAACACAAAGAAATTCAAGCCGATTTGACAGAGTCTTTTGCAACACTATACGGAGCATTTGAAGAAGCAGCAAAAACTCCCGAATCTCTTGCAGAAATCGGTTTTGAAGGTGACTGGATTCAACCATTCATCGAAATCGCAGTCAAGAATATCATTCCAGATACAGTTGAGATCAGAGGGCGCTTTACACTCAATGTAGACCAAGCAGAAGGTATTGAAGTGATTAGAGAAGCACTAATTGCTGCAGAAAATGTTTCTGACAAAGAAGCAGAGTTGGTAGTAACCTGCCATTATGATGGAGCACCTTCTTACAGAATCGATCTGAAAGCACCAGATTTCAAAACCGCTGAAGAGGCATGGAAAGATGCGACTAAGGCATGTATCGATGTAGTCGTT